>CAZHQZ010000001.1:0-34437 GCA_964534675.1 uncultured Pseudomonadales bacterium
CAACGAAAAAACCAGCCGCCAAACCTGCTGTTAAAAAACCCAAAGTTAAAGAGCCCGATATTTTTCTCTGGGAGTTTAAAAACCCCAAAGGGCAGATGGTGCGCGGGGAAGTCAAAGCACAAACATTGACTGATGCAAAAGCACAAATACGCAAACTGGGTTACAGCAACCCCAAAATCAAGAAAAAACCCAAGCCACTGTTTGGTGGTGGCGGCAAATCCATTCAGCCTGCGGATATTGCCATCTTCGTGCGACAGATGGCCACCATGATGAAGGCCGGTGTGCCGCTGGTGCAGTCATTTGAGTTGGTTGCCGACGGTTTAGAAAATGCCAACATGAAAAAAATCGTGCTTGGTATACGCGACGAGGTATCTGGCGGCGGCAGCTTCGGCGGCGCGCTGCGCAAATATCCCAAACATTTTGATGATCTTTTTTGCAGCTTGGTGGAATCTGGCGAACAGTCTGGCGCACTGGAAACTATGCTAGATCGCGTAGCCACTTACAAAGAAAAAACTGAAGCGTTGAAGAAAAAAATCAAAAAGGCACTGACCTACCCAGTCGCAGTTTTGGTCGTTGCTTTTGTTGTAACAGGTCTACTGTTGGTTAAAGTAGTGCCAGTATTTGCAGAAACATTCGCGTCCTTTGGTGCCAATTTACCCGCCTTTACCTTATTCGTATTGAATCTATCTAAGATTGCACAAGCCTATTGGTTGCCGGTGCTCGGCATAGCAGTCGCCAGCGGAATTGCCTTCTCTAAAGCAAAAGAAAAAAGCCAAGCCTTTGCGGATGCAGTTGACCGTTTCACTTTGAAAGTTCCTGTTGTTGGCATGATCGTCAATGAGGCTGTTATTGCACGGATGTCACGCACTTTATCCACGACATTTTCTGCAGGTGTCCCACTGGTTGAGGCATTGGACTCCGTTTCTGGCGCAGCGGGCAATGCCGTTTATCGCGATGCCGTAAAACGTGTGCGCGACGAAGTTACCGGCGGCACCATGATTAACGTAGCTTTCCGCAGTGCCGGCGTATTTCCTACGCTACTGATCCAAATGACTGCCATTGGTGAGGAATCTGGCGCACTGGACACCATGTTGGAAAAAGTAGCTACTCACTATGAAGCCGAAGTAGACAACAAAGTCGACAACCTCACTGCTTTATTGGAGCCGATGATTATGTCAGTACTCGGTATTTTGGTGGGCGGTTTGATGATTGCGATGTACATGCCTATCTTCCAGCTCGGCTCCGTTGTTTGACGTGGAAGCTGCCAACTTCGCCGCTGGGGATCCCTTCGTTCTCACTGCGCTGATTGCACTGCTGGGCTGTGCAATCGGCAGTTTTCTCAATGTGGTATGCCTGCGCTTGCCGCGCATGATGGAGCGCGAGTGGCGCGTGCAATGCGCTGAAATTTCTGGCGTGCCCGTTGCAGAAGAAGAACCTCTGAACCTCGCTTTTCCACCGTCACGCTGCCCTCAGTGTGGCCATGTAATTCGCGCTTGGGAAAACATTCCTGTGGTCAGTTATATTTTTTTGAAGGGGCGCTGCTCAGGCTGCCAGACAAAAATTTCTGCGCGCTACCCCATTGTTGAAGCAGCCTGCGGTTTGCTGAGTGCGGTGGTGGCTTGGCATTTTGGTGCTACTTGGCAGTGTGCTGCTGCGCTGGTGTTCACTTGGACTTTACTGACACTGGCCGTTATTGATTTCGACACCCAACTGCTGCCAGACGACATTACGTTGCCGCTGTTATGGGCAGGTTTGCTGTTATCACTCGGCAATATTTTTGTATCTCTTGAATCTGCCGTTATCGGTGCCGCTGCGGGTTATTTATCACTGTGGACGGTGTACTGGCTGTTCAAGTTTGCCACTGGCAAAGAGGGCATGGGCTACGGCGATTTCAAATTGCTGGCCGCACTCGGCGCGTGGATGGGCTGGCAAGCACTGCCACAAATTATTTTGTTGTCTGCCTGCACAGGAGCAGTGTTTGGCATTGTGATGATGATTTTTCGCGGGCGCGATCGGCAAATTCCCATCCCCTTTGGCCCTTATCTCGCCACTGCTGGCTGGATCAGCCTGCTCTGGGGCAGTGATATTACGCGCTGGTACTGGCAATTCAGCGGCATGTCGCTGTGACATTTATCGTTGGGCTCACTGGCGGTATTGGCAGTGGCAAGTCTGCTGCTGCGGACTGCTTCAGATCCCTAGGCATCACGGTAGTGGACGCAGATATCTGCGCGCGCGTTGTTGTCGAACCCAATAAACCCGCACTCAAAACCATTGCCGGACATTTTGGTCAAGAAATTATTCAAGCCGATGGCGCATTAGACCGCGCGGCTCTGCGGCAAAAAATTTTTGCTGATGAAACCGAACGCAAATGGCTGGAGGCTCTACTGCATCCACTCATTTTTGAAGAAATGTGGACGCAATTACACTCAGCCACTAGCCCTTACGCAATTTTGGAATCACCATTACTCGTGGAAGCTGGTCAGCAGGTCATTTGTCAGCGCACTTTAGTGATTGATGCGCCGGAAGCACTTCAGCTCGCTCGCGCCACAGCGCGTGACAACAACTCTGCCGCGCAAGTAAAAGCCATCATGGCAGCACAGGCTTCGCGCGAGCAGCGGCTTGCTAAAGCGGATGATGTGATTGTCAACGATCGCGATTTGACGCATTTGCATACGCAGGTAGAGGTGCTGCATCAACAATATTTATCCCTACTAGCCACCCAAATAATATCTACTTAAAAAACGCAACTTCTTTGCCGGTTTTAATGTCTACCGCTAACCAAGCGTCGGATACAGTTGATGTTGTGACAGGAAAAAATCGCACAGATGGGTTCGCGTTTTCCAGTGCTTGCAACTCTTTTATGTTTTTGCGTTTGGTATCCGCCGCATGTAATCCTTTTTCTGCCAGCTCCGGCAAAACTTTTGCATAAGTAACGTAATTTTCTGTGCTGTATTCTAGTCCAGACCCCATAACCGCCCACACAGCTTTCAATTGATTTTCTTGACCTTTAGGGAGATTCACACTCAACCAAACAGGCCAGCGGGTTTGCAATTGCGGTACTTTTTTGATGTCAATTTTTTGCGAGGTATAGCCATATGCATTTGTTGTGGCAAAGGAGCCAGCCGCATACACCACGGCAATCGTGCGCGTAGACCATACGGTCCACATTCCACCCACCAAACACGCCAACTGGAAAACTGCAATGCAGGCCAAATCAAACGGCAAACTTTTTTTACCCAGTTTATAAACACACAGCGTTAGGATGGGGCCGATAAAAAAATCCACGCCGGCAATCAACTTCATGCCATCAATACCGCCATCGTGCAAAAACAAAAAACCCGGATACCACCAAAAGTAAATTATCGAGGCCAGCACCAGAAAAATACACAGACTAATCAGAATATGGATACCAAAAGCTTGCCAACGATTAGCAGGACGAACGAACATAGCGACTACCTCTATTGAATTGCGTGTGTTTTACCATTAAAAAACAGCTTCAAGCAAACTCTAATACAACAACAAGAAGGATATGACTATGCGACTACTCTCGCGTTTATTTGTTCCCGCCTGTTTCCTGCTGTTGCCGTATTTGGCGCTGGCGAATACGCAAGTAACAGTGATGGAGACAGCACCGACCGGCAGCAATATCACGCTAAGCACCAATCAAAACTTCTACCTGCGTCTGCGTTACACCAGCGACACCCCCACGCATATTTGGGTACGCCCGTTCTTTCAAGGCAAGCCGGTAAACGCCGGCAGCAACACATCGCGCGAGCATCCGGCTGGCTCCGGTGAAGCGGTGGGCTGGTTTTTTCTGTTTAAGCCCGACATACACGTCGATGAAATACGCATTAGCGCTGGCGATGGCTCGACCAACGGCACACCGGTTGTCGCCAGCTATCCCATCACCCTTGTGAGCAGTGATGCGGTGGCACCCGCACCCGATCCAGACTGGGTAGCCACTTTTCTCGCTGCCGAAAAAGCCGCGCAAAAAGCTGATTATCAGCAGCGCATGAACACGCCCGTCAGCACAGGTGATCTCGTTCTATTCAACGGCTTTATGCTCACCATGTACGCACTCGGCCTGCTAGGTCTCGCTTGGCCTTTGTGGGGCGTGTGGCGTTGGCAGGGTTACTGGCGACTCGCCTCCGCGCTGCCTGGCGCGGTAGGCGCATTTGTGGTGCTGCGCATTCTTATCGACACCGCGCGCGACCCCACTTCGCACAACCTATGGCCGTTTGAAATTGTGATGTGGTGCGGCTTGAGCGTGCTGTGGATGTTCGCGCTGTCTCTGGTTAGGCGACTGCTGCAACGCAAGTAGCAGGCATAAAAAAACCCGCAATTACGCGGGTTTCAGGACTTTCTTGAACTGCTGTGGATCTCGAAATGGTGGGATAAGCTCCCTCGAATAGTAGCTGCAAGCCCTTGCAAACACTACATTCTTAAAATTCAAAAAAGCGAGTTACTGTAAAAGTTACTGCATTTGGCGGCGACAACAGCGCCGCCAAGAACTAGACCACACAAATCATAAAAACAAGTGCAGTGTTGGGTGGAAGTGGCGGGGCGCTCGATTCAACCGATGCCGCTGGTCTTAACTTTTCCAGCCTGCTTCCCGACAAGCCGAATACCACCGCATAGCAATCCAACATACTTTTTCAACCCACGGTATTTGCATCCGACAGCATCAAAGCTCAATCTGCAATGCCGACGACAAAGAGACTGAAGGAAGTTTTGAAGACGCTTGACGTTCAAAACTTTGACTCTGCCAAGACGACTCTCCCAGCAAACCCTCCAGCAGTTTCAAGCTACCTGATGAGGCAGTCCTCGTCAATGAGATCTGGGCTGTTTGGCAAGGGCGATGCCGTTTACCTGATTGGCAAATCCACCGGCAAAGACAGCGTTAGCGTGGTCGCAAAAGGCGGCACCTTCGATGTAAAAATGGCGCTTGCCGGTGTTGGTGGCGAGTTTTCAGGCTCTGCCGCTGAAGCAAAATCATGGCTCAAGTCGCGCTTGCAGGGCATGGGCAGCGCCATGTCTGGCAACGAAATGACAGATAGCGAGCTGGCCGCCAAGTTGAAGCTGGTTAAAGGTGAGGATGCGCTGGAGATTTTTGCAGCGAAAAAAGACGAAAAAGGCTTTACCTGGAAAGGTGTTGCTGCCGCCGACATTATCAAAGAGCTGAGCAAAGATCACGGCACGAATGTTGATTTTTGGAACGCGCCTACTGCTGACGTGCTGGCTAATACGCCAAATAATGAAGATGCATAGTCCACTGCGCAACTAACGCACTGCGTTTGTTTTCTGGCTAGGTTCGGGCGCGCTTCGCGCACCCTGCGCCGCGCCCAGACGCTTCCTCTAAAAAGCAACAACCTTGCTCTTGATCTGACTGCTGGAGTAATCATTAGCCGTAGGTTTGCGCTGACCTTTGGTGTACACCTTGGCGAGATATGACAGCCAATAGAAAGTATCTGCAAACGTCATTTCATCACCGCGATGCACAACACGCGCATCCCGCCAATCTGTCTGCACTTGCCCTACTTGCCACAGCGTTTTGCAAATGCCCGTTAATTGTTTAGCCGAGCAAATAGCATTGCCGTCCAGCAATAGCACGAGGTGGTAGTGCGTGTTGCCGGAAGCTTTACCTGTTTCACGCGCCCAGACATATCCAACACGATTTAAGCGTGCATACTCTTTTGGCAATTGTGCTGAAAGGCGTTTCATAAACTGAGAAATCAAGCGATTATCCGGCACAAAATTTCCACAGTGCAGATCAAACCGAGCGACAAACATTTTGGAATGATGGCTCAGTAATGCGGTCATTTGATGCTCAATCCGTTGCAAGATTTGCACATAGCAGCCAAGGCTACCCCCTCGCGCGTTGTTCACAGACAGCAACCTGCCATTGACGTTGATGCCGGCATCTTGGGTGACCGTTTTCATGCCGCACCGCCTTGCAGTGTTGCACACCCAGTATTCAGCACACAGAGAGATTCTTTGATGCCGTATACCGTTTGGCGCAAGAAAATAGCCTGCAATCCAGATGCAGCAAGGGTTTCGGCGCGGCAGAGCCAGTGAAAAAAACGAGAAAGTTTCGGAGAAATTTGCGCATGCCAAATTGTAGATTTCAAGCAAAAACCTCTTTTCTGGCTTGCTCAAGTTGCAGAACCAATTCACGGATTTCGGTGTCAGATTTTCCTGCAATGCGTGCGGCATTGATGGCTGTGATTTCGTTGGATGGCCAGCCAACGGCACGACCACCCAATGATATGGGTTTTGTCCAAAGCCCTTGGGCAATACGCAGGTAGATGGTGGAACGAGCCAGTGCTGACTCTGCCAACACTGATGGCAAGCGAAGGATTGTGGTGTGCATGTTGAACCTCGTTGGATAAACCTAGAGGCTTCATGGTGCGAAGTTATGAGGTATAACTCGCCACCACTGCTAGCAAGGTGGCAACCCTGCTAGCTAAGGGGTTTACTCGCGTATTTTCTTTTCCAAGATGGTATCCACTTCTTATAAATAGTGGAGTAACTCAGGTCAGGGTTGAGCCTAGATACCATTTCTGTGAAGTCGGAATCATTTCTGTATAGATGTGGTGATTCTTGCCACTTTTGCCATTCTTGAAGCACTTTTATTTTTTTTGCCTTTTCTTCCTGTGGGCGATTTTTTTCCTTTGCTGCCGCCCCTGATTTTGCTCGACTGCTAAAGGCTTTTTGGGTTGCATCTTTTCTAGATAGCTTCACGTTATCTACGAGTTGGTCGGGAAGAATAGGAAGCAACTCCTTGGCATAATCTGGATCTGTTGTTTGTGCAAGCGCAGCCACTTCATTGATTGTTTTGCAAGCTATATCTTCCAACAGATAAAAGAGATTAAGAATGTCGCCAGTACCGAAAGATCCTCCAACATTTTCTATGAAGGCACTTATTCTGTTGTTTCGACTTAATATATCGGAATGTGTTACACACTTTTCCGCAAGCGCAAAGCGGAGAAATTCCTGGGCAACTCCTTGTATTGCCACGCGGCGTTTTGACGAGATTTTATATAGGGACAAGGGGTGATTACTTATGCAGTTGCTACTACTAGAAGAGCTTTTTTTCTCTTTAGGCATAAGGCGATCCCCGCAAATTCATATACCAGCTTTTAGTTCGTCCAAATAATCCGCCCAAGTTTGCATCATCTTCTTCCGCTCCGGCAGGTGTTTGGTGCGGTTATATGCCGTGCCGTTGGCATCTTTTACAGCGTGTGCGAGTTGGCGCTCTATCAATGCCACGCGACAGCCCAGCACTTCATCCAACACGGTGCGCGCCATTGCGCGAAAGCCGTGGCCACACATTTGCTCTTTGGTGTAACCCATACGGCGCAAAGCCACCAAAATGGCGGCATCACTCATGGGGCGACCATTGGCGCGTGCACACGGAAAGACATACCGCCCTGTGCCGGTGAGCGCCTGTAACTCACGCAAAACTGCAACAGCCTGCACAGACAACGGCACAAAATGCGGTTCACGCATTTTCATTTTGCTGGCGGGGATATTCCATTCAGCTTTTTCCAGATCAATTTCCGCCCATTCTGCATAGCGCAATTCACCGGGGCGCACAAATACCAATGGCGCGAGGCGCAAAGCAGACTTGGTAACAAAATACCCCTGATAAGCATCTATGGCGCGTAACAACTCACCAATGGCTTTAGGTTCGGTAATGGAAGCGTAATGGCTTTGCTTCACTGCTGGCAGTGCGCCGCGCAAATCCGGGCAGGGGTTGCGCTTGGCTCGCCCCGTGGCAATGGCGTAGCGGAATATCTGCCCGCAATTCTGGTGTGCACGGTGCGCGGTATCCAGTGCGCCACGCGCTTCGATTCTGCGCAATACTTGCAGCACATCCATGGCTTCAATGTCGGCAATGGGCATTCTGCCCAGCCATGGAAATACATCCACCTCCAAGCGCCGGATAATTTTGCTGGCGTGCGAGGCAGCCCACTCCACTGAAAACTTGGCAAACCATTCACGCGCCACCTCTTCAAAGGAACCTACTGACGGTAAACCTTCGGCAAGACGCTTATCCACCTCCAGTGTCTTTGCTTGTTCCACTTTGCTGGCTTTGCGCAGGTCACTGGGGTCTATGCGCGCTGCCACCTGCTGCCGCGCTTCTGCGGCTTTGTCACGGGCTGCTTTTAAGCCGGTATCGGGGTAAGTGCCGAGGGAAAGCGTTTTGCGTTTGCCGCCGATGCTGTAATCCAGCCGCCACCAATGCGAACCGCTGGGCTTCAGTAGCAGGTAGAGGCCATCACCATCTTTGAGGCGTGGGGTAGCGTCTGGCTTGGCCGTGCGGATGGCCATATCGGATTTGATCAAATGCCTTGCCATATCAGTAACTTCCGTGAGAAATGCAGTAACTTTTCTTGCCAAAAGCAGTAACAAGGGATGTTACTGTAAAAGTTACTGCATAAATCGACGGATTGCCATAGATGTTACTGGTTTCTGCTGGACATAAAAAAAGCCGTAACCCTTGATTTCATTAGATATTCCGGCCTTTCTTGGACTGCTGTGGATCTCGAAATGGTGGAGGTAAGCTCATCCAATTACACGCCATAACAGACTGATTTATAAACATGTTAAGCCATTAAGCACTGCTCTATTCCCCCATAAATGCCCCCAACCTAAAATATGGCATCTATTCGATAGATGATTTCGCGCTTCCAATGCATGAAGTCTAACCAAAAATTAATTTATATGCTTCAAACCCTATCTTTCCGCTAAAGTAAGCCATCCCACCACATCATCAAAGTGTTACGAAAAGTGGGCTGCAAAACCAATCAAGATAGACATCTACACGGGCTTGGAATAATACCTTGTAGCCTAATGAACCACATCGTCTTATTGATCTTGCCAGCTTTTCACGGCCAGTCTGCTAAGAGACTTTTTGTGCCTCAAACGCTTCCGGGCTGAGATAGCCTAAAAACGAATGCAGGCGTTGTCGATTGTAATAGATGTCGATGTACTCAAACACCGCTGCCATCGCTTCAGCACGCGTGGCAAAATGTTCGCCATGTATGCTTTCCACCTTCAAGCTGTGGTTCCAACTTTCCATCGCTGCGTTATCGTAACAATCGCCTTTTTTACTCATGCTGCACACCAGTTCGTGTTTTTGCAAAAGGCGTTGATAAGCGTGTGAGCAGTATTGGCTACCGCGATCCGAATGCACGATCACACCTTTTGGCATTTTCCTGCGCCACAACGCCATTTTTAATGCATCCATCACCAGCGTTTTACTCATGCGGTCCGACATCGACCAACCCACCACCAGCCGCGAATGCAAATCCAGCACCACAGCGAGATACAGCCAGCCTTCACGCGTTTCAATATACGTGATGTCGCTCACCCATTTTTGATTCGGTTTTGCAGCGTAAAAATTTTGTTCCAACAGATTTTTTGCAACCGGAAGATTGTGTTTCGAGTTCGTGGTCGCTTTGAACTTGCGCGCGGCTTTTGCTACTAAACCCTGTTTTTGCATGCGTTTTGCCACACGATGCTTGCTAACGGGCATGCCTTGGTTACACAAAGCCTGTGCGATCCTTGGCGCACCCGCTCGGCCTTTTTGCGCATGAAACACGTCGTGGATTTTTACATCCAGTTGCATATTTTCTTGCGCACGAACACTGGGTTCGCGTCGCTTCCAGTGACCGTAGCCCGAACGCGACACGCTCAATGCGCGGCACATCAAACTGATCGTATGTTGGCCTTCGTGCTGCTGGATGGTGGCGTACTTCACTGAGGCTGTTTCGCGAAGTACACCGCCGCTTTTTTTAGGAAAGCGAGCTCTTCTTCCAGTTGCGTATTTTTACGCTTCAGCCGCGCCAACTCCACTTGTTGGCGATTCTGTTCTTCAAAACCCTTGCCGATACGCAGCAGCTTCTGCCGCCAGTTGTAGAGCGTGGCTTCTGATATCCCCAGCTCCATGGCCACCATGGCAACGCTTTCCTTCTCACTACGATCCACTGCCAGTTGCTTGAACTGTGGGCTATGCTGGCGGCGGGTTGGTTTGATGATGGTTACTGTCTTCTTGCTCTTCATGGGTCACCTCAGGGTTAGATTACTCCCTTAGCCAGGTGGCCGAGAAACTATGGCAAGATCAGTAAACTTCGTGCCCGCAAAAGACGCAACAGAAAATAAAAACAGCAATGATGCCAGCAAGATTTTTGATACAGCAGAACGGATACTCATCGCAAGACCCCGTCATCTCAACCGACTGGTTGCAGACCTAGGGAAGGCGCTCCAACACACCGTCCACCACCATACTCTGCAGCATACAAAATACTTGATTAACGCCAAGCTCAAGCACCAACTTCTCTATCAAACTACTATGTTCTCTATATTTAGCAGAACCCACTCTGTATAGATTCAGAAGATAAAGACCCTAAAGCATGCGAATATCTAGTCATCCTGATATTTGCATTCTGGATCGTTATAAAGATTTTTATTAGCATAAGCAGCATTATCTTTCATAAAACTTGAAAATGCCTCTCTGTCAACTTGATATGCATATCCCCCCCGTTCGAAAACACCATTTCTGTCAATATGGATAGTCTCCTTATCAAAAAGAGCCTTGACTCTAACTAGAGATCCGTCAAATACTTCTGTCGTTTTTTTGCTGGAAACAACAACCCCATAAATCACCATAATCTTATTTTTTACATCTGTAGAATACTTTATTTTGTAGTCGCAAAATATATCATCCTGAGTAACAGGAGTATAAGTTTCCACAGAAAATGGAATGTAATAAACAGTCATAGAGCCTGGCTCGTAAACAGAGCAAGAAACACCAGAAAAAATTAAAGCAGCCGCCACAAGCGATTTTTTTTTCATAACCTTTACCATGCGACTATTTATATTTTGTTCTTTCTGGATAACCAAGTTCACGCCTGATTGGGTTTTCATTTTCATTTACATTATCCATATTATCCAAACCAACATCGAGTGTATAAGTTGCAGCATGACCAATTTCATGACCAAGCAATATAGACAAAGGAGTAGATTTTTTTCCTTCTGTTGTCTGAACTTTTGCAGACCAATTCGGATCAATTGAGATAACTTTATCAACAAAATCGTAACTCGCCTTGTTTTTTATGTCTGCATCGGTAATTTTATAATGGACATCCTTCCCCGAAGAATCTTTGTCCGTATCAAGTTTGTTGTATAGCCTTCGTCCATGCTCACTCTTCATAAGCTCTGCAATCGCAGACCTAAAGACAGCATCGTTTCCTTGAGACCACGCAAACTCAACTTTCCGCCCATCAGGATCAACAAACTTGTACGGATTATTGTTGGCATAGGCATACCGATTAAATGACATCGGATTCTTTTCAGTAAAACGCACAGGATCGTCTGATAAAAATATACTTAACGCAGGATCGTAATAACGCGCACCGGCATATACCAAATCCGGTTTGTCTTCTACATGGCCGGTGTAACCAATACGATTATCCCGATCATTGCCGCTCGCTTTGCCATACGGCTGATACGTTTTGCGCCATATCACGTCACCTGCCTGATTCATCGCTACCACTGGCGAACCCAGAGCATCGTTAACGTAAGACGTAAACTTCGTGTCGGCAAAAGACGTAACAGAAAATAAAAACAGTGATGATGCTAACAAGATTTTTGATACAGCAGGACGGATACTCATTGTAATTTCTCCGTTAACTCAACTAACCGACTACGCGCCAGTGAAAGCCGATCCAGCATGCTACTGACGGCGGCATCCTGCAATTTTTCTTTCATCAATCTTTGCCTGATAACAACCATCTGTTTTAGAAACGGATCCTGCTCATAATGCGCGTTGATTGGCACATGAATCAGTCACAAGAATAGCCTCTTCGTATCCATCCAACTCTTGGCTCACCCAAGACTCACCGTCACGAACAACATGAAACTTAACCAAAGCCCCCGATCCATCGCTAGAAATAATCGCCAAGATAGGACTGCTTGCAAAACTTTTTTTCCAAGCACTAAACAATGCCTCTACAAAAAGACACGCAGTAACGATATAGTCATGCTGAGTATAATCATCAATATGAATAGAATTAATGAAGCACTCATACCCTGTATTATCTGGAAAATCATCTTTAGATACATTTGTATCAAGCTTTGCAAGAGATGCCAATAAGATACAGCCATCTCGATTAATGAAACCGAGATCAAGAATATGAGAAAGCTCTGGCGGCAAGCCCTTACCCTCCCAACTCAAATTCTGCATTTCATTAACCATTTTTTTATTCATCTTAAACACGACTATTCCCCTAAATATTTAGTCATGCCTTTTTTAATGGCATTTTGGAATTCAGTATCCTCCAACAAACCATTCACAGATTTAGGGGCATCTGGAAAAGAATTTGTTTTAGGGTCATACAGGTATTTGTTACCCGCGTTATCCTGATAATGCAGTTGCCCAGCACGCTGACCAGGATTGGGATTTTCCACATCAATTCGCGCCTTTCCTTCACCCTTCCAAAGTGTTTTGCTAAAAGTTTGAACGCCTCGCTCTCCTAGCATTCCTCCCTTTGCAGCAACCACCCCTTTTCCTATGATCTTAACTACTCCACCTAGAACAACCTCTGCGGGAACAAAACTTGTTGCATCTTCAAATGCAGAGGAAGCGAACCCAGCACCTTCGCCGTTATAACCGTCTACTAATGCTCCTCCAAGGTTGTTTGCATTAAACCCATTTCCACTTATGAGCTGACCGGTTTCATACAACAAACCACCGAATGCTGTAACCGCATTTTGCCCATCTGGATCAACAAATTTATACGGATTATTGTTGGCATAGGCATACCGATTAAATGACATCGGATTCTTTTCAGTAAAACGTACAGGATCGTCTGACAGTAATATTCCCAAAGCAGGATCGTAATAACGTGCGCCTGCATACACCAGATCGGGCTTGTCTTCTACATGGCCGGTATAGCCAATACGGTTATCCCGATCATTGCCGCTCGCTTTGCCATACGGCTGATACGTTTTACGCCATATCACATCACCTGCTTGGTTCATCGCCACAACGGGCGAACCTAACGCATCATTGACGTAAGACGTAAACTTCGTGTCTGCAAAAGACGTAACAGAAAATAAAACCAGCAACGATGCCAGCAAGATTTTGAATACAGCAGAACGGATACTCATTGTAATTTCTCCGTTAACTCAACCAACCGACTACGCGCCAGTGAAAGCCGATCCAGCATGCTACTGACAGCAGCATCCTGCAATTTTTCTTTCATCAATCTTTGCCTGATAACAATCATCTGTTTTAGAAACGGATCCTGCTCATAATGCGCATTGATTGGCACATAATTTTCTGCCCTGCAACCCAGATAGGCGTACACAGTTTGATCCAGTGCCGCTAGTGCCAAACCACGTTGCTGTTCTTGTACTTCTGAACCCGGCTGAGAGGCTTTGATGGCTTCTAGGTTCATGCGGGCATCATTCATGCCCTGATTGAGTTGCTGGTTGAGTGTCGCATCCTTGGACAGCTGAATTAATCCGAAACTGACACTACTGTTTGAATGAGTAAGTGTTTTGCCTTGCGGCACCATCATCGTGCGGGCGGCAGATTGCCCAGATAGCGTCGTTGCCTGAGTGTTGCGCAATCTCAAAACTTCACTGGCACGGCTATATTGCCGCTGCAACGCCTGATTACGCTGGATGAGTGCGTCCGATGCTTCTTCCGAGTGCGCCGCTGGTGTGGTAATCGTAAAAATCACTGCCCCAACGACTGCCAGCCCCTGATGCACAACGACTCTCATTATTCTGTTCATAAGCAATCCCAATAGGTTGCAACAAGAGATGTGTTCTGAATTAAGGTTGGCTCAACTCCTCCAGTCGCGGCTATCAAGCCCTGTAAAGCCGAGCGGTTAATGCTGCAAGTTCCCGCTTTAATACGCTCCAATTGACTATCAGGATTACCCCAATCCGCTACCACAAAGTAATGTTGGCTACCCCGCTCATGAATGATCAGACTGTCACCTTGTTGTTCCATCCATAGTTGGTTAGCGCGCAGCAACCCTGTCAATTGCATCGTATCTCTACCCGTGCCGCCTACCGTATATATTGTTGTCCACGCGTCGTCTGCCATTTGATACAGGTCATTGCCTGGACCTCCATACAACGCACTATGGCCATAAGGCCCTCTGGCTATCAGCGTGTCATCACCATCCTCTCCATACAGTGTTTGGCCACCCCAGCCGCCTTCCAGTGTGTCATTACCATCACCGCCATAAATGACATCGGCGCTTCCATTGGCGCTGTATATCACATCATTTCCAGCATCTCCGTACAAAACATCATCCCCCCAACTACCTGTAATGTGATCATTACCATCACCTCCATGAATGGTGCCACCATCGTAAGCAACTAAAATATCGTCAGCAAAAAGAGGATTCGCGTCATCTAACAATGCATCAGTCAAAACACGATTTTTGATGCAGTGCTGCACGCCAGTAAAGTCGATACAGCTGCCATCCCAGGTCACCCCATTAATGACAATATCCAACTCTGAAAAATTATAAGGAGGGTTATCAAAGAAACTCAGCACACGGGTAGTCGAAGCATTGCTGCCATCGTTAATTTTGACGATTAAATCCATATTGGATCGCAACATCTGCACTTGTGAATCTGTTACGCCACTTAACATGACAATACGATCATGCGGCGCTCCCACTCCTAAAAAAGAACCAGTGGTTACATCCAAATTTTCAATGGTCGTATTGCCGCTGTTAGCATCCAACTCATAGGTATCTGCACCCGCCCCACCCGATATCCAGTTATTACCGGAGCCGGGATTTAATACATCATCACCGCTGTCTCCCATGAGCTGATCATCACCGGAACCGCCATTCAAAATATCATTTCCGCCCCAACCGAATGCAATATCATTTCCCGATGTGCCTACAAATGTATTGGGTTCATCACAGGTAGTAGAACAACCACTAACCATTTTTACCTTTGTAATGATGGCTTGCTTATCTAGCGGAAGATCCGACTGAGCACCATTAGCGGCTTTAAACTCGATATGATCAAAATTTGCCACCCCGTTTGGAACGCCAAGCTCGACGCTTGTGTACTGATCGTTGGCAAAAAAACCTAACAAACGAATTTCATCTGTTGTTGTAGGTTTTATAAGAAGATCCAAGCCATCTCGCTGAAAACTTGTCGTTGCTTGTGTAATGCCAGCGCCTAGCTGCAACGTATCCCCACTAGCCAGTTCAGGCACAAGCTCAACAACATCTCGTCCATCACCAACATTAAACTTGATCGTATCCGACCCATCACCTGTACGTAGCAGATCATTACCACCGAATCCTTCAAACACTTCAGGTATAGAATCTTCTCCTGACAACGTTTCATTCCGACCATAACTGGCGTTGCCGCTAATAATGCCGCTGGTTACAGAAGGCACCAGCTCTACTACTGCTCTGTAACCATCCTGGCTACTGGTTGTTTCGCGATCAGCTACACGGTAACTGAATGTCAAAGGCGAGGTATAAGGTTGTGGAAACTCTGTGCCGATGGATCCATTACCCGGTGAATTCCAGTAGTTTTCATACCACGGCGAATCGGCTGCATTATCATTCAGCGGTGATAGTGAGGCCGTATTAAGATACAGCGCCCTCCTAGCTGGATTAAAATCATTGGCCAGAAGATCTTTTTCATTAATCCACCGATACTGCGCAGCAGGCATCACAAAGAAATCATCAACCGCAACATAATTTGTAACCGTTGCACCAAAGGCAATGTAGTTCATTGCATGGCGATAAACATCTTTGGCGTAATCAATCAACATTAAGTTGTCAGTGGCGTCTGACAAGCCAACAGAAAGATTATCGCCTTCAATTGCGAAACGAACGGTATCCGGCGGTTGCGTGCTATTAAGCTGCAACTTATCTTCGCGATTCGATGTTGCATCCTCAAAATAAGCAATATCAAATCCACTACCTTTGCTGAAGAGCAACGTGTCATTACCATGACCATCCAGCAAAATATCATTACCGAATCCACCACTATAAAAACCATTATTTGCGGCATCATCAATAGCAATAACACCCGCATGGTCAGTAGCATATGATGCTAAATTCGTTCCAGTAGGCAGTAATTTTATATTGATCACCCCTTTTTTGGTTGCATTGCTACCATCACGCACAGTGATAGAAAAAGTAGAGTTATTCGTGGGGGGCGTGTAAGAATAACTAAGCGTATTGTTGGCGTATGTCAATACACCAGCACTATAGCTAGGCAGATCACTCACACTGCTAATATCAAGCGTTGCTAGAGACAATCCTGCCGGATCTGCCATAGCCAACACCCATTTCTTGCCGACACTGAATCCTGCGTGTGCCAATACGCTAATTTGAAAGCTGTCAGCAGAGTTGATGGGGCTAGTCGCGTTGGTCACTTCTAGTCCATCATTTACGCCGTCACCATCGGTATCCAACAACAATGGATTAGATCCCATTGCACTTTCTACGCCATCATTAAGGCCATCTCCATCAGTATCCTTAACAAGAGGATTGGTTCCCAGATTACTTTCATCTCGATCAGATAATCCATCACTGTCAGAGTCTGTATCACCAAGATAACGGAATAGAGAAAAATCATCATTACCAGAGGAATTGCTATAACCGGCAACGACAAATTTTCCATCTACCTGCTTGATCATCGATTGCATTGTTCCAGTTGATGAATCAAATGGGGTCGTAACAATTCCATCATCATCAAATTCCGTATCTAGCTCTCCACTGTCGTTAAATTTCACTAAAGCAACTGTATTTGTTCCACTGGCTACCGCTACTACCAACTTTCCATCCGGTAGTACCACAACTGATTTTGCCATATCGCTTGCCGGACTAGCCCCAATCGCAGTTTTAGCAACACCATTAATACCGAAGTCATAATTGAGATAACCGTAATCCAAAAAACGGGTCAAAACAAAATTATAGTCCGTACCGGATGTTGCAACATTGGTATAACCTGCCACAACGATATTATCATCCGGCTGCACAGCAACAGAAGTAGCAACATCTTCTTTTGAGGCGATATCAAGTGTTGTAAATCCAACTTCATTTCCACCTCCAAAATCAGAATCTAAAGTTCCATCTGCGCGACCAACAACATTGATGTTATATCGAGCAACAACAAAGTTGCTTGCATTACCAACGCCCGTATTGCCGACTACTATCAGTCGACCATATGAATTCCAAGCGGCAGCAACTGCCTGATCACTAGTCGTACCACTTCCAATTGCAGTTGTAACAATACCAGCGGAACCAAAGCCTGTTGTATCTAAGCTACCGTTAACGTTATAGCGAGCAATAGAAAAATTGTAATTAACTGTTGAATTAGTAGATACATTGGCATATCCAATTACCAAAATCTTCTGATCTGGTTGTAACACCACTGCGCGCGCAACATCTTCTTTATTATTTTTAGAAACATCAGTGACAACGACATTTCCACCGTTAAATGATGTATCTATGCTTCCATTCGAAGCGTAACGCACAATGGCTAAATTGGATTTGGCAGCAGTGCCATCACTTGATGTATTCCCTACCACAACCAGCTTGCCGTCAGCCTGTTGTATAACGGCAGTGGCTCTATCATTTGCCGTGGATGCTCCAACAGCCGTTTTAACTATACCCGTGTAATCTGATCCAAAACTTGTATCTAAACTGCCGTTATCGTTGTAACGGGCAATGGCAAAATCATCGCCAGTTGCTGTCGAATTTGTATAACCAACAGCAACTAATTTCCCGTCAGCCTGTTGAATAACGGCATTAATGCGATCAAGCCCTGCGCCTACCGTGTTATATTTTTTGCCATCGGTATCAAAACTTTTATCAAGAATGCCGGCATAATATCCAGACACTAAAGGCAATGGATCAGATACATCCGGCACGCCATCATTGTCATCATCTGTGTCCGCATTATTGCCTATCCCATCTCCATCCGTATCAAGATACTCAGTAGCATCATTTGGAAATGCATCACAAACTTCTCCATGACCATCACCATCTGTATCAAGCTGGTCAGCATTACTGATTGATGGACAGTTATCAGTTAAAGCACCATCCAACAAGCCATCACCGTCACTGTCCGGGTTGAGCCTATCTGTTCCCAGTGCCGCTTCATCAGCATCAAGCAGTCCATCTCTATCAGAGTCAATCTGCAGTATCGGCATCAATCCAGCAAGATTTGTGTAACGATATTCGTTCCAGCAATGCATACCCGCGACATCAAGAGCACAGTCTGCAGCTGATCCTACAAAGATATTTGCAACTCTATTTAACTGAGTGCGATACGTAACGGGGGGCATGCTGTTGCTTGTATTATTGCAATGCACAAGACCAGATACATTAGCGACACACCGTGAATAACCAGCAGTATAATTAGTGAAGCGAACTACTGTAGGAGAATACAACGAGATGGTGTGCGCGCCTGATCCTGCGTTCACAAATAATAAAGGAGCACCTCCAAAACTTTGGCTGATTTGAAAGCTACCATTCTGGGAATTCATGTTGATGACAAAATATTTTGTATTAGCAGATATTCCCTGCGGCAATGTGCCTACAGATGCAAACTGCATTTCCATACCATTGGCCAAACCAGTACTACTACCGCCAGATTTCCACTGCACGCGCATTTGCGATGGAACAGTGGGGTCAGAAATAAAATTCACTTGGCCAAGTGTGCCACCATTATTATTTCCCCAACACTTAACACCTACATCATCTTTTGCACAGGTTTGAACTGAACCTGCTGTTATTTGCGTTACATAATTTAACGGTGGAACAGATATTTGCCCAGCGCTATTTTCACCCCAACACTTCACCCCAGAATCATCAAGGGCGCACGTATGAAGTCTTCCCACCACTACCTGGCGCGGATTTGCTAACGCCGGAACGATAGATTGCCCGTATTCATTACCCGATCCCGTATTGGTTGTGCCAGCCCCCCAACATTTAACACCTCCATCATCCAATACGCAGGCATGATAATTACTCAATACCAAAGACACCGGATTTTGAATATTGGAAGGCGGCATCAAGACCCATGAAGGTACAGATCCCCAACACTTAAGACCCGTGTTATCCCACGCGCAACTGTATTGGCCGATAGCAGCCAATAGTTTCGGGGAGTCCAATGTTGGCACCACTGTTTTATTGCTACTGCTATCTCCCCAGCACTTGACACCAACATTATCCAATGCACAGATATGACTTTCCCCAATACCCATTTGATAATCTGCAATTCGCGGGTTGTGTCCATTCGTCACCTCCCAGCCATCTGACAAGGAATCAAAATCAGAATCTGCATTAAAGGGATCTGTTTTATTTGTGACTTCGGCCAAGTTACTCAACCCATCATCATCGGGATCAGCATTGGCTTCAGCCCCCGCTACGAGTGGATCGTAAAGATTTCTTATTTCAAATCCGTCACTCAGACCATCTCCATCCGTATCGGATTTATTGGGATTCGTGCCGCGCGCCACTTCATCGCCATCCGTTAACCCATCATTGTCTGAATCGGTATCAAATGGATAAGAACCTGCATCCATTTCCTGTTCGTAACTTAAGCCATCGCCATCATCATCTACATCACCACAAATACCCAATGCGAAATTCTTATTCGCCTGACAATCATCAGCCGAAAAATGTACTCCGCCCAGATAAATATGATTTCTGGTATTAGGCACAGAAGACGCTTTCTGTGTTCCAGAACCTACATCAGAAATATAAACATCCGGACCATTCAGTGTTTCGCTGATACTAACCCCATCCCAACGCTTTCCCCCATACGTCGACATGATTTTCTGGATTCCCGTTACATAATATTTTTTGCCGACTGCAATACCGGATGGCAGGATCGAGGTCGTAGTAAACTGAACCTGCATGCCTACAATAGGGTTATTCGAGCCATTTTTTGTATCCCAAGCAATACGTTTAAACCAACCCGTTGGAAGAGGATCGCCAGTAGCAATAAACTGTACTTCGGATAAACTCTGTGGGAAAAAATCCATTTCGACTAGATTTTTCCCACCTTTATTAGATAACGTCAAATAAGGTGTATTGGATAATGCTTCTATTCCGTCCACTTTCCATTGTGGGATAACAGACCAAAAACGATTTCCCATGGCGTCGTATCTGGCATACTCCGCCCCGTTCTTTTTTATCAATTGATTTTTAGTATTGAATGCATACTCTGTTGCCTGTGAATTCTTACCCGTAATATTTTTCAGTTCGTCATACGACACACCGATGGCGGCATCTGGGCAGGGTTTTCCTGGGCTACCCGTTACAGCAGACAACAGTGATGTGGCGGGATCGTAACCATACGTGTAAGAACACGAATCAGCTGTCGATGTTTTTTGAGTAATGTCTCCTTGGTCATTGTAACTATACGTGTAAGAGCCATCAGGCAGTGTCACACCAATTAAACGAGACAAGCCATCATATTGAAATCCACTTCTGTTCAAATTTAGCAGCTGCTTTTTATCTTTACCAGACCCCATCACTTTAATGACATTGCCTACGCTATCGTAGTCATAGTCCAGCGACAGCACATTGTCACTTACGCCTATAGTGTTCAGCAGTTTGTCACGTGTTTGGCTGTACGTGACAGTTTTACCGTTACTGCCATCACCTTTACCCATGGTCAGACTATGCAAACTACCATCGGGAAAGTACGTCACGCCTGATTTTACTAAAGCGGTAGTAGCTGTATTGTCGTTGTAACTCACCAAAGTAGGATGCCCGAAACCATCGGGGGAGAACATTGCTTTATGCGTATTGGGATACGTTATATCTTGCAGGCCATCCAAATCGTCATACGCGTAAGAAACCACATATGGTGTTTTATTTGCACTGACATCGGTTTCAGTATTGGTAAATATCTCCGTCTTTAAATTATTATTTTCATCGTAGACATATTGCCAATAATTTTTTGCGCTACTCAGCGTAGCCGACGACTGAGTTTTAGATAGCAAATTACCAAATTTATCATAGGTCATAAACTCTGAACTTGGCCGCGCCATAGCACCAACTTGAGAGTAGCTTACTGAATTCGGCCTGTTTACCTTGTCATAGGTGTACGCCGCAACCAAGCCAGTGATGCCGCATTGAGATGGCAACCCAAAATTACCCACACCCCGATAAATACGTAAAGGTTTTCCATTGTAATCATAACAGTAGCCTATGTTTAAATAATCGTTTTGCTCCAAATACATTCGCATAGGTCTAAACAATGTGTCTTCGTATAAAAACTGCCGCGCCTTTCCTCCCTGTGTGACAGAATTTAGTCGCCCAACACTATTTTTACCCAGCGTAGTTGTTACAAATTGACCGGGCGCTTTCTCCTCATCAATATTTATCAAATACCTCTCATCTGGGTTGCCATATGACGCATATTTGTAATCCGATTTAAAAGAAACACCGTTTACATTTTTAGTTTCTCGCACAACCCCAAGAGAAGAATTGTACGTATATGTTCTTGGCGTAATACCCGTATGACCCTCACTCAATAACCGCCCAAGTGCATCATAAGATGAACTGACCCCCGCCGTTTCACTGGCAGAAAATGATTTATCGGATACAAATATTTGCGTATTGATTAAAGGATCATAGGAAAAATTCTGGCAGACTGTATTCGGCGCGTCAGTGGCGGACTCACACGATAAAATGACTTGTCCTTTTGTGTTCTTGTCTACTATTTTATTGAATCTACCTCTGGATAAATTTATTTTTTTTAACGTTGGATAGTTAATGGCCACGTTAGCATCATCGGCTCGCGGCGTTATGATGCTGCGTACTCTATTAAGATTATCGTAGCCATAGCCCGTCGTAGAACTACTTTCTCCTGACTTAGATACTGTTTCGCTGGTTGTATTGCCTCTGGAATCAACGACCCTATCAATCACCACGCCATCGGGCTGCGTAATTTTAGTAGGCACTCCATTCTGGTAGTTTGCCAACAACGTCAGGCCGGAATTTTTTGAAGATACGCAATTTGTAGTAGCAGAAAGATTAGTGTCAAAATTTAACGCGCCTCCGCAACCGATTGACGATAAGTTCTCCCACTTTGCCACTTTCGTTAAATCACCTGCTGAATTTCGCTCAAATACCGTAGGAACACCGTATTCAATCTTCGCAATTACTCGACCGTTGCCATCAAAATAATCCTTGTTGGTAAAATTCACTCCCCCATCAGTTACTTGTGACGCACTTTTTAATACCTTGTACCGCAATATGGGTCGTACGCCACCTGAGGTTGTCGATATCGTTGCATCACCAAAGCTAGTTATTCTAGTGCCGCCAATATTGGAAGACTCTGTAGTGCTAACCACGGGATTGCCCAGCCAAACACTTGGCTTACTACCAGGCCATTCACTTGCAGTAAAAACAGATGAAGGATCAAATGATTTTCCATACGGAACCGAATATGCATAATCGGTCTCATAGGTTTCATTAACGCCTGAGCCGTTATACCTAGTGATGGTTTTTTGGGTTTGTAGCGGTTCCCATACATATGTATCTTGTGTAGCAGGATAAGGTCTAAAATCTCGCGTGGAGCTGATATAAGCTTTCTTATCAAACAAATAGTCTTCCGTCTGCACCACAACACCCGAAGAACACAATCCATCGTATATAGATTTCTTTACCAACAATCCTCGGCGATAAAGATTTTTATTTCTGACAATATTTTCCGCTGGATCCAAAACCCCTTTTGTTGCCGCTTCACCAATATGTTCGTATTTAGTACATAGGCTTTTACCATTCGATGTCGCGCTGGCGGTGGTGATATCATTCTCTCCTTCTTCACCCGGCGTATAATCGTAACTCCATACGACATCATCCACAGTCCGAGTGCTTACTACTACGACGCTGTTATGATCTTTTGCAAACGGATTGCATCCTGCTGCTGCACACTCATAGTTGGCAAAAGAAACTGTATCGTATCCATAGTGGGTGACTTGGCCGGTGGGCGAAGTCACCTGCCCTAGACTATAAACACCTTTTGGCTGCGAGCTGCCCACAGGGGCCGCTGAGGTGTAGTCATAATTCCAAGTTAAGCTCTGATCACCAGCAATACCTGTATCAATACTGACTGTTCTTAATAATTGACTAGCGTCATGCCCGTAATCAATTTTTACTGATTGCCCATTGGCTGTGCCTGTTATCGACTGCAGTAAAGTGGAACTGTAATTAAAACTGGTGGAATGCTGTAACGCTCCACCACTGTCGTATGAGCTTACTGCTGTTGGGCGTAATACATATTCAGAATCGCTTCCTCTTTCATAGTCAATTTTAATTTTATTGCCATTCAAATCACTGATTTCGGTGACCACATACCCTTGCTGCACCCCCTGTCCCCATGTACTACCAAAACCCGTCAAGTTTCCCTTTTTATTGAACACATAACGTAAACCCGCAGGAGAATACAACACCAATCCACCTTGGTTAATATTAGGAAAAGCGCCAGGTTCATTAGGAATACTGTCGGCAAAAGGCAAGCATGTAGCTAACCAATGATTTTTGGTGATGAAAGATGTTGCCCATTTATTACTCAAACGAATCTGTGCCGGATAAAGCACTTGTCGTGATCCATCAGGCAATTCCAACACAGGCAACTGCTTCTCGGTCGGACTAACTCCACCTGACCATGTGTAACATTCACCCATTGTCCAGTCTGTTTGGCCAGCAGGTAGTGTTTCTGGCAATGTAGGAATCCTACGGCTTTCTAGGATATCCGCATCACCGTCAATGTTTTCCATGGGCAGCCAAATTCGGCCAAAATGCAAATCCCAGCCTGGCCCCATATATCCCTTACCACCACCAGGCGTTGCCCACTTTCCGCCATCTTGGGATACAGCGTTTTGTAAATTGTTGTATACCCTTGTGATTGCTATATCCATGCCGCCATTTGCTGGAAACACATAATCCGTATATATCCGCTTCAATCCGCCAGTAAATGGATCGATATATTCGTTCACTTCTCCCTTGGCATAATCTCGTTTTTCGCCGAACCCAGTTTCCTGGTAGTTGCCGGGAATATGTGCATTAAATCCCGTTAAATCACTATCACCAGCGAAGACAGCTTGCGCATATAACAGCCCAACAGACAGAAACAGCGAGAGTATTTTTTTTAGCACGAAAGGCATCCCTAATTAATTAGCAAAAATTTTATGGGAGAAAGTTACGGCAGTTTCACATCATGTGATGGCGTTATATTTAATTTAGGCTCCACAGTGACACCTTCTATGTTGAGACTAGCAGGCACTGCTGATTGCTCGTTCACCTGCGACTTTTCAATCACGGTTTGTTGCTCAACAACTATTGGGGCAGGTAGGGATTTATGGACTGGTGCCCTGTCGTCTTCACATCCAGACAGTGAAATCAATACCCCAATTATCCACACTCTTATAACTATTTTTTTCATTGTATTTCTTACGTCTTTCACTTCAGTAGAAAATTTCAAAAAAATCCACACCACTACTGCTCCGTTGGCACAGTAGTGATGGACTTAAGCTTAGTTTTGGTCAGTTTAAAGTTCCCTCTCATTTAGAATCAGCTCCTATTCTACCCTTAGTTTTGCACAGCAGTTTAATTTTAGCAGGCAAAAAAAATAGACACCACCACTTCCTTGGGCAAGTATCTATTCCTTTTGCTGGCATAGCAACGCTACATACCTAGGTAGTATCAAGCCACCCCAACCCTAGCAGCCATCTTACTATCCAGCTTCTCCATCAAACTCGGCCGTCCCTTGGCCGAGGTGTGCTGAGCAGTGTCCACTGCCTGCTCTGAAGGATTGTCTGTTTCTGGAAAAAACTCTTCCAAAATATCTGGCACTTCTTCCTCGCTGGTCTCAAACGCCGCATTCTGAAAACCTAATCGTGCTGCCTGATCGAGACCTTCTTGATCGAACCCTACCGCTTTGCGCTGTACATCTATTTCTCGCGCTTGCACAATCGCTTGTTCCAACGTCATGCCATCACGCACGGTGATGTCGGCATAGAAAATCGCAGCGCGATAAATTTGCGTGGTGCTTTTGCCGCGCAGTTTTAATTCCAGCGGCATGCAAGCGAGTAACCCGCCTGACACTGCATGAAAATAATTTAAGCGTGCAGCCAAGGTGCGGATGCTGTTAAACCCCGTGGTACGAAAAATGAAAGAACCCAACTCATCTTCGTCACCAATGCGAACATTCAAACGTCCGTAAGGCTTGCAACCAGCTTTTGCCAACTCGCAACTTTCTGGCGATGGGCATGGCAGTGATTGAATCACGCCGTTGCAGGTGCGTTTGCACTGCTCACCGTTGCCCACACACACCGGCCTGCCGTTTTTACGATCAAACAAACTGTATTCCGCACGCAGATTGAGATCTGGATCGTTGAACAACAAGCGAATCGGAATAGCGCGCAGCTTGCCGTTATTGGCAGTTTTGCGCAGCTCTTCATCGAAAGGATGATTGATCCAACCGTCTTTGCCTTGCACTTGTGTGGTGATGGTGAACTGGTCATCTTTTTCTGGCAGGCGTTTGCCGTTCTTTTCAACAACGCGCCCAATGGAAATCCGCCCTAACAGTGGCGGTGTAATAGCGAGACCTTTAATCATGATGAATCTCCTGAGTAAAAACAAAAGCAATAAACAAATAAAAATCCCTGCCAGTGTTAGCTGACAAGGATCGTGATGGACTTCTGTGAACAGGCTGGAACGTCTATGGGCAAGCCATTAGGTGTGAATCAAAAACCGTCTACTCCCCGCTTTGTTTTTCTTCCATGACACAACGCCATTCGCAAAGACAACCTTGCTCGCATCCCCCATGTGTTGCTGTAAGGTTTGCTTGCGTTCATCTTCGATCTGCTGGGCTCTGGCTACGTCTTCACGCGCCACCAATAAATCGGTGAACACCTGACACAAATACGGATCGTGGGTAAAGTCCAGCGTGTCGCCGCTGTCGTTGGGATATAGGTAACGTAGTGACTTGCCTGCTGATTCAGAGCCATCCGCAGGTGGCGGTGTATCGGTTTCAACGTAATGCCAAAATTGCCGCTCCAATGCGATCAATTTTTCAATCAAGACTTCATCGCGCTCAATGCGATAAATCTTGATTTCTTGTCCACACAACAACACACAAACATCCGCTGCGGCTTTGCCGGTCACAGCCAATTGGTGTTGCACTTGGCATTGCACATAGTCCGGCACACCATCGCGCCACAATTTACTGCCCCACTCGCCAGCGGTTTTGCATTCGAGTATTTGCACGTCAGCATGATTGATTACGGCGTAATCCAGATTGGCCAGCATCCAGTGTTTATCGGCATCAGGGTGTTGCAATACCGCATTCACTTTTCTGACTTTGTTGCCTGTGTGTTTGGTGTAGTGCTGCGCCACAATCGGTTCAAGGATATTGCCCCAATACATCGGTGAGGATTCATCATCGGGATCGGGTTTAGGCATATCGCCATCACGCCCAGTTTTGATCATCCACAATTCCAATGGCGATTGATACGGACTAACACCCACCGCTGCGGCGGCATCACTGGCACCGATACCTTGTTTGCGAATATCAAGCCATGCGTCGCGTTGCATGTCTTGCGTGGACACCAACTGCAAAGCACCGTGTCGATGACGTTGCGCGTTTTTTGTGTTGGCGTTTGTATTTGTGTTTGCCTTTTCTTTTGCGTGTTGCATGTTGTGTCTCCTAAAAATAAAAAGCCCAGCTGATCGCTCAGCTGGGCTTTTTATATGTGTTGGGTGAAAAGGTTGAGTTGAACGATAGATGAAGCGTTATCGCGGCAATCGGCTTTCTGAAAACACCACTGCATTGGGATGGATATAAGACAACAAAGACCACCACCACGGTTGCTCCGTTAATGGCGCATGTTGATCGGCGCTGCCGTCATTGCCACTCACATGCACTTCCAAACAACAGGGATTGGCCAGCAGTTCTTGCACGAGTGCCCATTCGATACAGCGCGTGTGCGTTGCAACGATATGCAGATGCGACAAGTCCACGGCGTAATGCACACCGGATGCCAATAACTGACGGTATTCCGCCCAATCACTGAACAGCCATGTATTGTTTGGCGTGGGGTAATGCCCTTCGATGCCGACCGGTATACCAAACAACTGCTCGATGGCTTTGGTGTGATTCAGCACATCGTTGATCGACGCAGTGCTGCGCTTGCCTGCGTGTGCGGTATACGCCGGTGCATGCAATGCAGCAGACACCTTGGCGGCTTGCGCAAACCACGCTTTTTGCATTGGCCAATCACACAGATCTACAAACTGCATCCGATCCGTGACGTGCACGTTAGCGTGTAATCGCCACTGCACGTTTGAAAAATCCTCGTGTAAGGCTTGCGCTGTCTCTACCGTCAGTTGCCCACGGTTTTGCGGACACAGTTGCAAGTGCGCGGTGGAGAGTTGTCCAAACCATGGATCCACAGGCGTGTGTGTAAACACCGATTGCACGGCTTGTTCGTGTGTCACGCGCCCATAGCTGCCCAGCGAGATACACACACGTTCGTCACAGTGCGTGTTCATACACAGAACTCTCGGTATAAAACTCGCGGTGTTCCAATGCGCAACGCCATGCAGTGACATCAATAGTGAACGTGCCACTCGAACCGTCATTGATCTCCCAGCCGGGATACAGCGATTCCACGCAATCAAGCGCGTATCGTTTTAGCGCCTCTGCCAATGAACACGGCTTTTCCAGCACCAGTTGATACAACCGCCAATCTTCTTGTGCGTGTGCCACTTGCCATAGTGCAATCGATTCTTTTTCCAGCACAGTATCCAGTGATACCGGTGTAACCGATAATTCTTCCACGCCACCGGAATCGCCACCGCCCGCATACACCACGCACACTTCACTCACACCCAACGGGGCTAAACACTCTAGCAACACCTGACGATTCAAGCTCAATGCTTGTTTAAACAATGCCGTGTGATTCAGCATAAAAGACTCCTAAAAATGACAGACAAAAAAATGCTCGGCACTGCCGAAGCAGCCCGAGCGTGATGAAGTAACAATAAATACTACGCAGCCATCGATAACGCCAAATCCAATGCGTTTTGTTTGATCACTGCACCCGCACCAAACCAAGCTGAATCGAGGCGGTTATCCGCACTGTGCGCACGGCGTTCGTGATCGACAAACTCCGTCACCGCATTGAGCAAGCCATAAGCCGTGCCTTTAGCAGACACCAAATTCGATCCACGTCCGCGCCCATCAAACAGCTCCAATGTTTTTGCCATGGAGCGTTCGTTGGTTTTAGCAAACACCGGCTTGTGTTGTGCTTTGCTCGGTTCACTGAACACGCGCAAGAAAAAGTTTTCTGCTTCTTTCGCGCTCACTTTGCGTTCAGCCAAGGTTTTCATGCTGCGCATAAAGTTATCCCAGCCAGAGACAGAAATCCCCAACTGCTGTTTCACGACTTGTGCATCAAACTTCGTGCTGTGAGGCACTTTCACACAGCCACGGTTATCACTCAGAGCCACGGCCAATGTGTTGTTGCACACCACGCGAATGCTGGTGAACTGCGCCGTCGTTGCCAACGTGCCATCGCAAGCGGTGGCCAACAAAATATAGCCCTGTGTGACATCTTTCCCTTTGAGTGAAAAATCCTGACCAGTTTTTGCCAATGCCCAAAACTTTTTACCGCCTTTTAAAACACCGGCGGTTTCCAGTTCAAAGCCAGACACTTCGGTGAGATCGCGATAAAACTCCAAAATCTCACGCGGCTGCACCACCTGATAACGGTTGCTGACCACTGATAACGGCGCGTGCGTATCCGAGCGATACAACACTTTGTTGTCATCAAACGAGAGGATTTCACCAAACTGCTTATTGGTTTTGCTGGTCACAAACCGCACAGGGGTATCCAAAATATCCCAATCCATACCGGCTTGTTTTGCCCATACGTCTAACGATTGACGTGGAGCCAGTGCATGACCCAGACCATGCCAAGGTGTTTGACCCACATAGGCCATGTTTTCAACGAGATGTGCCATAAAAATTTCTCCACAATGAAAAACGCATAAAACCCCGCCAGCAACACTGGCGAGGAAATCGTTGGGTTTGATGAATAAAAAGAGGAGGAGTGACTAACGAAAGATTGGACGGTGCAGACTGAATTTGTAACGGCAATCCAGACAGTGGTAATTGTTCAGGATATTTTCATCCATCACTTCACCGAGGGCAGAGCCGGTTGTGCTGCCGGCGATACCGCCGACAAACAGGCCACCGATTACCGCGCCGGTCATGGCACCGACTGTTGAACCGATAGGGCCGTACGGACTACCAATGACCATACCGGTACGTGCGCCGTTCAACGCGGCAGCAATGCCACCGATAGAACCGACAATCGTGCCGATGGAGCCAAACGTTTTCTTGGCATTGTTGCGGACATCAATCCGTTCGGACTGACATTTGGGACATTGCAATGACATAGGCATTCTCCTGTAGGGGTTAATGTCATGGCGATAATGTGTGAATGAAATTTTCTAGGTTCCATTGGAAAAATTGTAGCGATCTTGATTTTCAAGCTACGATCACTGAATTCTTGCACATAAGAAACTGTCTAATTAAGCTCGTTCTAGATCAACATTCATACTTAACTTCCCAGCATATCGCACAGATCCTCTACAACACTTGCCAATCGCTGCCGCTTATCTAAAGGCAGGTTTTGCATCAAAGCTGTTATCCGCTGAGCCTCCGGGTACACCTCCTCTGGGTACTCGGCCAATAGTGCAGCAATGGTGGTGTCCAGCAGCCCAGCCAGTTTTTCCAGTGCCGTCAGCGATGGCAAGGTCACGCCGCGCTCAAACCGTGAAATGGATTCAGGTTCCATCTTCATCTGCTCGGCCAGATGCGCCTGCGTCAAGCCTAGCTCTTTGCGCCGTTGGCTGAGGTTGGTGCTGAAGCGGGCAGACAGGCTGCTGGATTGTGGAATATCAACCATAAATGTTGCCTCATGCAATCTTTTATGGTTGACCTCATTACAACGCTCTGACAGAATCAAATAAGTTGTCTTATTTAGACATATTTTGTTCAGTTTGATGCCGTGTAACCAGAGGAGCTGACATGAAAACCTACCACCTCAATACCCCCCGTCTTCACTTTCAGGCTTGAGCAGTAGCAACGCCTTGCGGCGGCGGAAACAGAATCGAATCAGTACAACTTTTCACTTCATGCGACAAATAAGGAAGAAACAATGCAGAATCTTGAAGACCTACTGAAAGAAGTAATACAGAAAGCCAGCACAGAACGCGGTAACGTAAACATTTTGATTGCCGGACGATCTGGTGTAGGAAAGAGCACCCTGATCAATGCGGTATTTCAACAAGACCTTGCAGAGACTGGACAAGGTCGCCCTGTCACACAAAGCATCAGAGAAATAACCAAAGATGGGGTTCCACTCACAATATTTGATACGCGTGGACTAGAAATGTCTCAATACCAAGAGACATTATCTGAACTCGAAAAAGTAATTAAAGATCGTAACAGTGATAAAGATTCAAATAGACATATTCATGTCGCGTGGCTTTGTATTCAGGAAGACGGACGACGGGTAGAAAGCGCAGAAATCGCTTTGCATAACATGCTATCCGAGCGTGTCCCATTAATTACAGTTATAACGAAGGCAAGAAACGACAACGGATTCAAAAACGAAGCCCTTGGACTATTGCCTAAGTCAAAAAATGTGATCCGAGTTCGAGCCATTCAAGAGGAACTGGATGATGGGTACACACTACAGCCTACAGGTCTTGATAACCTTATAGAGCTGACTTCAGAAGTCATTCCCGAGGGAAAGCGTAGAGCCTTGGCCGCCGCACAAAAAGCCAATCTCAATTACACCAAAGCGCAGGCACATAAAATTGTTGCTGGAGCGGCAATAACTGCGGCTGCGGCTGGCGCAAATCCCATTCCATTTTCAGATGTCGCAATTCTTGCTCCAATCCAGATTGGAATGATTGCTGGAATTACTTCTGTTTTTGGTGTCGAACTATCCAAAGGAACCCTAAGTACCCTCGTGACATCTGCAATCGGCGTGGGTGGAGCGACATTCGTTGGGCGAACGATCGTTGTTAACGTCATGAAATGTTTTCCCGGTCTTGGAACAGTGGCTGGCGGCACAATTTCAGCGACAACGGCAAGTGCAATCACTATCGGCCTCGGGGAGGCATACATAGCAGTTCTTGCAAAAATCTTCTTGGACAATCCAGATGCTACTCCTAGCGCAACAGATATTGCAGAAAAACTAAAAGAAGAAATGAGTGCCAAGAAGTAATGATGGATTCCTCCACTAAAAAACATTTCTTTAGAAAATCCCTTGTTTTGGCGATAAAAAAACCGCGCGACAACCTATGTCGCGCAAAATACAAAACGGCGTTTTGGAAAGATTAGCGCGACTAATATGAAGCTCATAGACTAGATCATCGTCTAAAGGAATGAGATATGCCGGTTGGTATCACAAGGGTTCTAAAGTTTACCTGCGAAAAATGCAAACGCTCTCGCATCGTCAACACGATAGGTGACTGCATTCACACTCCAACCTGCCGGCGTTGTGGCTGCACCATGCAAAGAGCAAATGATGATACGGCAGTAAAACTGGCTGGAGTACTGGGCAAGCTGGCCAAGCGCATGGGAATTAGGTTGTTTTAACGCTGAAATTACAAAATATTTATGCAGGGTGTCACAAAACAATGAAAAATAAAAATCCAGAAAAATTGTTAGGAAGGCTAGTACGTTCTATTTTTCTTATAGCAAGTTTGTATATGTGTTTACTTCCTGCATATGCGCTAGAAAGTAACGGAGACCAGCAGTGGACTTCTTTGGGAGGTGTGAGAGGTACTGATGGATTTGTAAGACAGATGGTCAGCGATGGTGCGTCTATTTATATATGCGGAAGCTTTCGTGCTGTTGCTGAAACAATTGTACATAAAGCAGCAAAATGGAATGGAACTACCTGGGAGGCCATTGCTATTCCAGGGTATGTGGATGACATTGATTCCATGGCGATTGGCATAAATGGAGATATGTTTTTTGCAGGCCGTTCTTCTATCGACGGCAGCTTTATTGCCAGATTAAATGGAACTACGTGGACAAAAATTAGCACCCCCATTTCAACGGCACAGACGATTGTTTACGCAATGGTTGTTGATAAAACAGGTAATCTTTATGTGGGCGGAGGATTTCGTACAGCTCTTGGTGCCAATATGAATGCAGATTACCTTGCCAAATGGGATGGAACTAGTTGGCAAGCGGTTGGTAGTGGTGTAAATAAAGATGTGCAGGCGTTGGCTGTTGATGCTAGTGGCAACCTTTACGTTGGCGGCTCATTTACCAGTGCTGGCGGAGTAACAAACACAAAAGGTATTGCAAAGTGGAATGGAAGCGCATGGAGCGCACTGAGTACAGGCGTATCTGGATCAGTAAGAGGGCTGGCGATCAAATCTGGTGTTGTTTATGTGTCTGGAACCTTTGTAACTGCCGGTGGAGTTTCTGCAAACAATATTGCCAAGTGGAGCGGTAGTGCCTGGTCTGCGCTGGGATCTGGTTTTTCTGGAGATGGCGGTCGCAATATGGCGATAGACAGCGCAGGGAATTTGTATGCGTCAACGTACGGCGTATCCGCAGGTGGTGTACAGGTTAATGGCCTTGCTCGCTGGAATGGTGCGTCATGGAGTGCACTAGGTATAAATGCAGATGAGCCACGATGTGGAGGGCCATGCTCAATGGCTTTGGATTCTCAGGGAAACCTCTATATTGGAGGAGGGTTTACAAAATTTGGGGGAGTACTCAGCAGGGGGCTGTGGAAATGGAATGGCAATAAATGGTCATCATGGGTTACAACTGGAATGGTCACTGCCATTTTGAATGGTGGTGACGCTCCTCATGGTGGCGATCTAGGGTTAATCATCAATGCCGTTGCAGTAGACAAACAGGGAAATTTATTTGTTGGTGGTGGTTTTCTCGCGATTGGAAATACAAACATACCTTATTTGGCAAAGTGGGATGGCACATCCTGGAGCGCCGTTGGTACTGGTGTTAACGGGCAGGTTAATACATTGGTGTTTGATAAAGATAATAATTTGTACGTTGGTGGCGCATTTACTGCGGCAGGATCAATTGCAGGTACTAGCGGTATTGCAAAATGGGATGGAGCGTCCTGGAGCGCATTAGGAAGTGGAGTGACCAATAGCTCGGGAGAGGAGGTAAGAGCTATCGTTATTGATTCTCAGGGAAATATCTATGCAGGAGGTACGTTTTATTCAATCGGCAACAGTGTTGCAAGATGGGATGGAAGTTCATGGATGCCTTTAGAAGGAAAGAATGGCACCAGGAATGGCGTTGATTGTGGGATAGGGCAAAACTGCGCAGAACCCATAGTAAGAACACTGGCAATTGATTCTTCAGATGCGTTATATATTGGAGGGAATTTTACATACGCCGGAGGGAACTCCGCTAAATATATTGTCAAATGGTCTAGTCAAAACCCCAGTGAAAGATTATGGACTGCCAATTTTGGTAATAGTAACTTGCCGAGTTCCGTTTATTCATTGAAAGTGAATCAAGGGATTTTGTACGCTGGCGGTTTCTTTAATTTTTTGGGTGGCGGAGGGGAAAACTGGAGTGGTCTTGCAAGATGGAATGGCGCTACCTGGGTGGCTCAATACAGTAATAAAGAATCAGCAGCGTATGCAGTTTCAATGACGGAGGATTCTGAAAAGCAGTTATATCTTGCGGGATATTATTATGATAAAAGCGCCCCTCGTAATTTGGGTGAATGGTACGATGTAATTGCGAAGATGAATGATTCATCTCAGGATGTTCTTAGTGGATTTGCTAATGATTATGCTAATTCCATAGCTATTGATAATGACAGGCAGTTTGCTTATGTCGGGGGAGGTTTTTCTGTAGTCGGAAATAAAGTTTCTTTTGGTGTTGCCAGATATTCTCTGGCTGGTGCCGTCCCAACGGACGTTACACCGCCCACGGTTCCGCAGAATCTGTCTGCTACTGCTATCAGCACAACGCAAATCAATTTATCGTGGAGTGCATCAACCGATGCCGTTGGCGTAACCGCCTACAATGTGTATCGCGGCGGCACGTTGATTGCGACACTGGGTAATGTCACGAGTTACAGCAATACCGGCCTGTCACCCTCAACACTTTATAGCTACACGGTATCGGCCTGTGATGCTGCCGGAAATTGTTCGGTGCAATCGTCTTCGGCTTCTGCAACAACACTTAGTGTGCCGGATGTTACGCCACCGACGGTGCCGCAAAACTTGTCTGCCACTGCTGTCAGCACAACACAGATCAACTTGTCGTGGAGTGCATCAACCGATGCCGTTGGCGTAACCGCCTACAATGTGTATCGCG
>CAZHQZ010000001.1:34537-40970 GCA_964534675.1 uncultured Pseudomonadales bacterium
AGCTACACGGTATCGGCCTGTGATGCTGCCGGAAATTGTTCGGTGCAATCGTCTTTAGCTTCTACGACAACCATGAGTAACGACAGTGATGGCGATGGCGTGAATGATGCGATTGATAACTGCCCTGAAATATTTAATCCAGATCAGAAAGACACAGATAACGATGGCATTGGTGATGCTTGTGATGACGACATTGACGGCGATGGTGTAGATAACGCCACCGACAACTGCCCGACAGTGTTCAATCCGAACCAACTGGATTGGGATGGCAATGGTATTGGCGATAAATGCGATGTGCCAGTACCAACACCCGATGATTTGTTAGGCAAATTGAAGAAAGACAGGTTAGGCAACTCAGTCGCCTTTGTCGGTGATTTTAACCATGACGGTTACGGTGATTATGTGATCGGCATACCTGGCTATGACTTGCCTGCCAACAAGTCTTTGAAAATCAAGCCGAAAAAAGACATCGGCCGCGCCGAAGTAATCTCCGGCAAAGACGGCAACATTCTCGCCAGCATCGAAGGCACTACCGCCAAAGACGCGATGGGTTTTGCTGTGGCGGGTGGTGCGGATATTGATGGCGATGGTGTTGATGATGTGGTTGTTGGCGCACCCAATGCCGGTGCAACACATGCGGGCACCGTAACCGTGATTTACGGGCGTGCAAACGGTGCAAGCCGAAACCCTGCCGTTATCAACGGCACTACGCCCAAATCCCGATTTGGCGCAGCAGTGGCACTGGGCAATGTCGATGGTGTTGCCGGTGCAGAAGTGTTGGTGGGCGCGCCGAAAGAAGCGAGTGCATCCGGGCTGAAACAAGCGGGCAGTGTGAGTGTTTATGCGGGTACCAACCTCAGCCGTTCCAACACCGTGTTTTACGGCGCAACAGCGAAGGCTTTGGCTGGTACTTCCGTCGCAATGGGCAAGCTGAATAACGACGGCGTTGCCATCGTCATCGGCGCGCCGAATGAGAATGGTACAGGCAGCGTTAAAGCGTATCTGCTGGCGAATCCGGCCACTCCAATTTTCACGCAAAGCGGCACCAAAGGTTCACAGTTTGGTAAAGCGGTTGCCGTTGGCGATGTGAATAACGACAGCTATGACGACGTATTCGTCGGTGCGACGCTGGATGACGATCTTGCCAGCAACAAAAAAGATACCGGCAGCGTGACGGTGTTTTCTGTCATCAGCAACACACAACTCACCAAAAAATATGGCACCAACGCCAAAGCCCAACTCGGCTACAGCGTGGCAGTAGGTGATGTGAATAATGACAACCACGCAGACATCATTGCCGGTGCGTGGAAAGATAACAAACCAACCGCCAACCCGAAAAAACCGATAAAAATGGCGGGCAGTGTTGCTGTGTTCAGCGGCAATGGTTATGCACAAATCGGCACAACAAAATACGGTGATGTGACGAAAGATTATTTCGGCGCAGCCGTGGGTGCTGGTGACATCAACAGCGATGGCAAGGCCGACATTATCATTGGCATACCGGGGTTTGATTTGCCTGTCACCGTGAACGGCAAAACCAAACTGCTGAAAGACGTTGGTAAAGTGACTGTGGTGAACGGCGCGGAGTTTTAACCGTAGGGGCGCGATTCATCGCGCCCTTGTGTGCGCATTTGCCACCCCGCTATGAGGCAGGTGCGCGGGCATGAAGGCAGGCAGAATCTGACATATGAGCTCTTGCTGTAACAGAGCGGGTGTCCACTGCATCATGCAATCGCGCTAAAATCGGAGCCTGCGTCTCAATATGCGGAGTCATCATATCTCCGTGGAATGTCTGCATGACGGTAGATTATCAATGCTTGAGCAAATTGAAGCATTAAACATAGCCAGTCGCATTCTTTCAGAAACAGCGAACATAAAAATCGACTCAAAAATACCCAATAAGTGGCACTTAAAAGACTCACCTTACACATGAGGGAATAGAAATGCACTGCATTGCAGAACTAACTCAGGATACCGACAAGCCATTATGGGTAAGCAAAGCGAAATTTTTTGAATACTTTGATCAAGGCGACTTCAATTTTAGAGCTCGTAGAAATGTATTGAAGCAGTATTTGGAAGAGTGGGTAGCGCCAATAAATAGTGATGAATGTAGCTTTGTTCTGCCCACTGTCAACTTTGAATTGGGGAAAACACAATTTATCAATGGCAGGCACAGAACTGCCGTACTGTTGTTAGAGAAAGAAGAAATTCCAATTGCATTTATAGTTCGCAGTGACAAAGACCAATTACTCTTGGATGCTATCTCTCAAAAACCTGTAGACCTAGGGAAAACATTTGAGATACCCGACTACCCGATTATTGGAGTAAAAAAAGAGCGTGAAAAAACATGTGAAAATTTAGCCCACTATATTCAAGATATATACGGCTATACTTCCTGAGCGTTTAGGACTTGCATCCTGCTTTCGTCAGTTCACAAGCTTCTGGTGCCGAGCATGGCAATGACTGGATCGAGCCATTGTCGGTACGCCGACATTGCTCTCCATTAGTTGCCTCAATGACTTCGAATTGAAAGCCCATTTCATTAGCGCTGGGTGATGGCATGCAAATGTACTCGTTCTCGTTCGATATGGGTAATTGCTGCCTTATGCGTCATTGTAAGATCGTGTAACAATTGCACACCTTCAGTTATTTTCGTGAATTCAGTGCGTCTAAGTGTCTTATATTGATCATAAAATCCTATTGCAGGCAGATCAGTTTTGTTTTCTGCAAGAAGAGCACCATATAGCGCTTCATTGTTAGGAGCGATTCGCCTACACGCTTCTTCAAACGTTTCCCAAACATCATGCTTGCGGGTATCAGCATCAAATAATTTGTATATTTCTCCATAACGAATTGCACTTCGCCTCTTCGCCTTTGCCACCAAGAAATCCATGAGAGGCTGTACTTGCGCATCAATTACTTTCATAAATAAACGCACACATAATGCAAGCTTAAGAAGCGCGGCGTTAGGCGCATCCAGTGAGCGAAACGAGCGCGCTTGAGTGCCATATTAGAGATTGGGTGCATACATCATTAGCTTGCCTGCCGCGACAAACAGAGCCAAGTTAACTGCTAGATACCAGTACTTATTGACCTCTTTTACACTGCGAATAGCAAAGAAGGCTGAAATGCCGTGAACAAAATTGAGTACAAACAAGATCCAAGGCAATGAAAATAGTAAGCTGCCTGCTAGAAGATCAAAAAATGCCCCAAGGAAATTGGCTTTATCTGGATGAACCAGCACCTTAATGTCAATACCAAACATAAGACCACAAATGCCGTAATTTCTAATATGGTCAAAAACAAACTTCAGGTTGACGTCTTTGGCGTCGACTTTTAGCAGGAGTTTCAAAAAGTCTTCTTCATTCGTAATGTTTTCAGACGGTTGAGACATAAAACCTCTAACATAGAGCTGGTTGGCATACAAAAAAGCACACAAAATTCGGAGTATGCGTCGATTGAGACTGTCCAGTAAGTGAGTGAGCGTGCATGAGAGACTTGTTGTGCCTCAAATACTTCACATAATTAGTCGACAGGCGCTTTTAGCTTATCCAGATAATCCGCCCAAGCTTGCATCATCTCTCTGCGACCTTCCAGATGTGCAGTACGGTTGTATGCCCTTCCATTGGGATCTTTAACTGCATGCGCCAGTTGATGCTCTATCCAGTCCACCCGATAACCCAGAACCTCGTCCAAGATAGTGCGCGCTAATGCACGAAAGCCATGTGGTGTCATCGTTTCTTTATCGAAGCCCATCGTACGTAAAGCCACACGCAATGCATTATCAGAAAGCGATCTGCTTGCACCGCGAGCTGATGGAAATACATACATGCCTCGTCCCGTGAGTGGCTGCATATCTTTCAGGATGGCAATGGCCTGACGACTCAACGGCACGATATGTGGTGTTTGCGTTTTGGTTACAAGGTAACGCCACTCTGCGGTATCAAAATTAATATCAGCCCATTGCATTTGACGCACTTCACCTGGGCGCTGAAATAACAGCGGTGAAATTTGCAAAGCCGCTTTCACTATGGACGTGCCGCGAAACCCATCAATGGCCAATAGTAGCTGCCCCACATCTTTAGGCTCAGTGATTGAAGCAAAATGCTTGGGCTTAGCAGTAATTAGTGCCCCCCTGAGGTCTGGCGTCGGGTCACGTTCTGCCCTACCTGTTGCGATGGCATAGCGAAATATCTGTCCGGACATCTGCTTGGCACGATGCGCTGTTTCAATGATGCCCTTGCTTTCAATACGGCGAATCACTGCCAGCATTTCCGGCGCTTTGATTTCAGAAATAGGGCGCTGACCCAACCACGGTAATAAATGGTTATTGAGCATCATCGACGCTTTGATGGTGTAGTTGGCTGACCACTCTGTCGCTTGTTTTTTCAGCCATTCCAACGCCACCGCTTCGAAGCTATTTGCCGCAGCCAAGCTCTGCGCCAACTTGTTTTGCCGCTTGACCTCAGAAGGGTCTACGCCTTTGGCCAGCAGCTCACGAGCAGCCTCACGGCCTTTGCGAGCATCTTTGAGGCCCGTTTCGGGATACACACCCAAAGCCAGGCGCTTTTCCTTACCCCCAAAGCGAAATTTTAGACGCCAATATTTCGCCCCATTGGGCATGATTTCCAAATATAAGCCCTTGCCGTCAGGCAATTTCCACGACTTGTCTTTGGCCTGTGCATTTTTAACAGCCATTTCAGTGAGTTTGTCTGAACCTAATCTGGCCATATAGAGATGCCCCCAACGACTTCGTGATGCCCCCGTATCTGCCCCCATAATACACTGGATGCCCCCAGATTCCAGCGGACTCTCATGGATAGCCAGGCATAAAAAAACCCGCTATTACGCGGGTTTCAGGACTTTCTTGGACTGTCTTGGATCTCGAAATGGTGGAGGTAAGCGGGATCGAACCGCTGACCTCTTGCATGCCATGCAAGCGCTCTCCCAGCTGAGCTATACCCCCAAAATCAAGGAGGCGGCATTCTACCCAGCATCCGCCTGCCGATCAACGCTCCACTAAATTGAGGGCGCGATAATCCTTCTCCCACTGCTTGCCTTCTTTCTTGGAAACACCACCAGCAATGTTGAGCGCCTCGCGCAAACGTGCGCGCACCAAATCCGCCCCCAGCAGCGCCATGGAGTCAAACAGCGGCGGCGCCGAGGTGGAGCCGGTGAGCGCAACAAACAAAGGCGGCAAAAAGTTTTTGATTTTTAGCTGCATGGCATCTGCCAGCCCTTTGAGCGCCGCGTACAAATCATCGCGCTGCCAACTGCGCTGCACATCCAACATCCAACTGCTGTACTGCAACACGCGGCGCAATGTTTCATCATCCATTTTCAAGGCATCAAAATCCACTTTGCTGATAGCGGGTGCGCCCGAAAAAAAGAAACTCAATAAAGCGGGCAGTTGCGAAAAATGTTCGATGCGGGTTTGGATCAGTGGAACCATTGCCTTCAGATACTCAGGATTCAGCGCCCACTGTTGCACGCGCTCGGCAAAAGTATCCACATCCAAGTTTTCGCGTATCCAGCAACCGTTCAGCCAATTGAGTTTTTCTACATCAAACACGGGGCCGCCGAGCGTAATGTTTTGCAAATCAAAATGCTGCAACATTTCATCCAGGGTGAACTTTTCCGCTTCATTGGGCATAGACCAACCCATGCGCGCCAAATAATTGAGCAGCGCTTCCGGCAGATAACCCATGCGGCGATAATAATTGATGCTGGTGGGATTTTTGCGTTTGCTGAGTTTGGATTTATCGGGGTTGCGCAGCAACGGCAAATGGCACAACACCGGCGCCTGCCAGCCGAAATATTCATACAGCAGCAAATGCTTCGGCGCTGAGTTGATCCACTCTTCACCGCGTATCACATGCGTAATTTGCATCAAATGGTCATCGACTACATTCGCCAAGTGATAGGTAGGCATGCCATCGGCTTTCATCAACACTTGCATGTCAACTTGTTGCCAATCAATCAGAATTTTTCCGCGCAGCAAATCATCAATTTCGCATTGGCCTTCCGGCGGAATTTTCATGCGAATCACATAAGGCTCGCCCGCTGCTAAACGCTGGGCAACTTCTTCTTGCGATAACAGCAAACCGCGGCCGTCATATTTTGGCGTTTCACCGCGCGCCTGCTGTTCAGCGCGCATTTGATCCAATTCTTCTGACGTAGCAAAACAATAAAATGCGTGACCTTTTTCGATCAATTGCAGCGCATAATCTTTGTAAATCGCCATGCGCTCACTTTGGCGATACGGGCCGTGCGGCCCGCCGACATCCGGACCTTCATCCCAGTGCAAACCCAACCAGCGCAGCGCATCAAAAATCGCCTGCTCAGATTCTGGCGTGCTGCGCGCTTGATCGGTGTCTTCAATGCGCAAAATAAATTGCCCGCCATGCTGACGCGCAAAACACAAATTAAACAG
>CAZHQZ010000002.1:0-32189 GCA_964534675.1 uncultured Pseudomonadales bacterium
GCGAATATTTTGCCACGCGTGCACAAGCCATGGCGGCGGTGTTCGAGTACATCGACATCTACTACAATCGACAGCGCCTGCATTCGTCGCTGGGCTATCTCAGCCCAGAAGCGTTTGAGGCAAAAAAAGTCTCTTAGCAAATTGCACGAGAAAGGTTGGCAAGATCAAAGGCATTTAGAAGTGCCTATAATGACTTTGTTGTAAAAATTCATAGAAGAAAACTAACAGAAAAAGACCTATATTCTGTAAAACCGAAAGGGAAGCTATCAGAGCTGCAAATAGAATCCATAAAGTCATTTTCTGTTTGGGGCTTTTATTTGTCGCTTGCGATTCTTGTATATGTTACCAAGCTATTAGTTCTTGAAAATGCAACATAACAAGTCGATCAAGGCGTTCGCTACGCTCACTAGGACAGTCCAAATCGGCGCTCTTCGCATTATCGCGCTAGTTTGTCCTGCTCCTTAGCTCGGTGTTATACGCCATCAAACTCCTCAGCCACATTCACAGGCCTTTTATGACTCTAGTAAAAAATGCTTTTCTCCGGGATGTTGGGAAAGAACTAATAGAGGAAAACGTAGCAATATTTGCTGGTGCCGGCATGTCGGCTGGGGCAGGCTTTGTCAATTGGTCAGAGCTTCTCCGGCCAATCGCTGAAGAGCTTGGGCTAAACATCGAACGTGAAACCGACCTGGTGGCGTTAGCGCAATTTCATTGCAACGATAACGCGAACAATCGTAGCCAGCTTAATCAGCGTCTTATCGAAGAGTTTTCTCGCGAGGCGCATGAAACAGAGAATCATAAAATCCTTAGCCGTTTGCCAATCCGTACTTACTGGACAACGAACTACGACAAAATCATTGAAACATCGCTCGACAGATCCGGCAAGATTGTTGACGTTAAGTATACAAAAGATCACCTATCTACAACGAAGCCGCGAAGGGATGCTGTCTTATATAAAATGCATGGTGATGTAGACCATCCAAATAATGCTGTTTTGACGAAAGATGATTATGAAAAATATCACGTCAAAATGGATCAATATATTGCCAACTTAAAAGGCGATTTGATCTCAAAGACTTTCGTCTTTATTGGCTTTAGCTTCACAGACCCAAATTTAGATTACATTTTGAGCCGCGTTCGTGTTGCTTATGAAGGTAGCCAAAGGCGACACTATTGCTTTATCAAGCGAGTTGAACAACAACGCGATGAGGATAAAGCTGATTTTGATTATCGCGCCAAGAAGCAAGAATTCTTCGTAAAAGACCTTGCAAGATTTAATATTAAGACGGTACTTGTAGATGATTACGATGAAATCACAAAGCTACTAGCACAGCTGGAGGTCAACTATAAGTCAAAAACCGTTTTTATTTCTGGCGCTGCATGCGAGTATTCTCCTATTTCAGAAAAAGACGCATTGCGTTTTGTTTATGATCTCAGTCGTGCGCTGGTGGCTCAAGGAGTGCGCATTGTTTCTGGGTTTGGACTTGGTGTAGGCAGCTCAGTGATTTCTGGGGCGCTTGAAGAAACCTTTAAAACCGCGAAAGCCAAGATTGATGATGCTCTCGTTTTGCGGCCATTTCCGCAATCAACCGAGGGGGATATTCCGCTGCCAGCTCTTTGGACTCAATATCGTGAAGACATGATCGAGCGAGCGGGTATCGCATTATTTTTATTTGGAAACAAGCTTTCTGGAAGCAATATCATTCTTTCAAATGGAATGAGGGAGGAGTACGCGATTGCTAAAGAGCGGGGGTTATTTTTGATTCCAATAGGGGCTACCGGCTATATGGCAGAGGAGCTTTGGACGGAAGCGAATGCTGAAATTCAATCAAATTCAGATATTTCTAGCGAAACAAAGATGCTTTTTGAAAAGCTAGGAGATAAATCAATTCCATTGAACGAAATTATAGATGTCGTACTAAAAATTATTAATTCAAGGGAGAGGTAACCTTCGTGGCTAGAAAAACATTTATTTCATATAAATATAGCGAAGCGAGCGGCGTTAGGGACAAAATTCTCAAAGCGCTAGGAGATGATGCGACCTATTATCAGGGGGAGACAGCTGATTCTCCTGATTTAACGGATACATCGACAGAAAATATTAAGAAAAATCTGAAAGACATGATGCATGGGACGTCAGTTACGATAGTTGTTATTTCTCCAAATCTTACAAAAAGCAAGTGGATAGATTGGGAAATAACGTATTCACTAAAAGAAATTACAAGATCGGACAGAGCGTCGAGAACAAATGGAGTTGTGGGCGTGATAATGAAATGCAACGGTGGTTATAGCTGGTTAGTGAACAGTGAAACCAACGATGACGGATGTTCTGTGAGAACGATTGATGGAAGCTATTTGTACAAAATCATTAATAAAAATCGATACAACCTTAAAAGCGGTAATGATGCCTGCTCTCACTGTAAAACGTACAGTAGACTTGATGGATCGTATATCGCGTTGATTGAAGAAGAAACGTTCGTTGCGGATCCTGAAAAATATATTGAAAATGCATTTGAAAAGTCCCAAAACATCGAAAACTATGAGATCACAAAAGAAGTCTGAATGTCCGTGAAGTTGATATGGGTGTATAGCCCTTTGTGGCTCGCCACTTTCGGCGGTGGCCTGATTCCGTAGCCCGTTAGATAGAACGCAGTCGGGCTCAATGTCGCCTTGTGGCAGCGGACCGTATTTTGTCTGTCTGGGCAGCATTACTCCGCTCGCTATACAGCCCAATAGTGAGTGTTAAAACCCAGAATATGGACTAAAAAGCAAAAATAAGTAATATATACACTACTTATTTACAGGTAACAGGTATGGATATCCCCAAAACAGAGCTCTATTCCGTACTGCAGGAGTTTAATCCCTGGTGGTCCAGCCAGGCATTGGCAGATCTGCCGGACTGGGAGCGGTCTGCGGTGGAGCAGGTGTGGCGCTGGACGCAGAACACGGATACCCGGCGCGCCCTGTTACTGAGTGGTGCCAGGCAGGTGGGCAAGACCACCATTTTTCGCCAGACCGTGCGCCGCTTGCTGGCTGCCGGTACACCACCTACCAATATCCTCTATGCGACCTTCGACCACCCACTACTGAAGTTGGCTGGGCTGGAAAACACCCTGCGTGCCTGGGAGGAGCTGTTTCCCCAGGTGCCGGGCAGTGGCCAGCGCTGGTTGTTTCTCGATGAGATCCAGTACGTGCCGGATTGGCAAACCTGGGTGAAGCATCAGGTGGATTTCCAGCCCACCAACCGGGTGGCCATGACCGGCTCTGCCGATCCACTGCATACCGGCTCGAAGGAATCCGGTGTCGGGCGCTGGGAGACACTGCCAGTGGCCACACTCGCGTTTGCCGAATATCTGCGCCTGCGCAAAGTCGAGGTGCCGGAGCTGCCGGAGTTCCGTTCGCTGCGTGATCTGTTTGACTGGCGTGAAGCGGATTTCGTGCTCACGGCCCGGCAGGCACGCCCGTTGACGGCGCACTTTCATGAATACCTGCTGCGTGGCGGCTTCCCGGAGCCGGCGCTCGCCAATGACCTGACCCGTTGCCAGCGCCTGTTGCGTGAAGACATTGTGGAAAAAGTGCTGAAGCGCGACATGACAGCCATTTACAACGTGCGGCGCGTGCTGGAAGTGGAAAAGATTTTTCTCTACCTCTGCTACCACGATGGCGGCATTCTCGACATCCCGACCCTGACCCAGCAGCTCGACGGCGTGAATCGCACGCTCGCGCTCAACTTTCTGGATCTGTTTGAATCCACCCACTTGATTTATCGCCTCAAACCGCACGGTTATGGCAAGGAAGTGCTGCGCGGCCGCGACAAGGTGTACTTGGCTGATGCTGCCTTGCCCGGTGCAATGATGTTGCTGGGCCGTAAATTGCTGGAACAGCCGGAGCGCCTGGGTGCTGCGGTGGAAACAGCCTTTTTCAAGCATGTTTACACGCGGTTCTATGATCGCACACCGCAGTTTTCCTACTGGCAAGACAAGAAAAACCGCGACGTGGAAGTGGATCTGATTGCGCAGATGGGTGAGCGCATTGTGCCGTTTGAAGTGAAATACCACGATGCCGAAGTGTCTGCCAAGCGGCTGAAAGGCTTGCGCCTGTTCATGGAGCAGCAACAGGTGGATGAAGGCTATGTGATTACGCAGCGCTGGGAAGATTTCAAGATGTTCAGCGTGCCTTCTGCACGCAAGGGCGAAGACACCACCATTGGCCGCGTGGTTTCCATTCCCGCGCCACTCGCTTGTTACTGGTTATCTGCATGAGCTTTTCTCGTTATCCCGAATACAAAGACAGCGGCGTGGAATGGCTGGGGGAAGTGCCAGAGCATTGGACTTCTGTTGCCATTAAATACATGGCAACAGACGAAAAATCTATTTTTATTGATGGAGACTGGATTGAAAGCAAGGATATTTCTGGAAATGAAATAAGATACATAACAACCGGAAATGTTGGTGAAGGAAAATATAAAGAACAAGGATCAGGATATATTTCTAGCGAAAAGTTTTATGAGTTGAATTGCACCGAAGTATTCCCAGGTGACATTTTAATTTCTAGGCTTAACCCTCCAATCGGAAGATCTTGCCTTGTTCCAGATCTTGAAAGTCGGATAGTGACATCAGTTGACAATGTTATATTCAGGCCTGATAGCTGTTACTCGCGAGACTATCTTATCTATCTTTTTTCATGCCCGGAATACTTTGAACATACGGGGAATATAGCTCGCGGTGCAACAATGCAGAGAATCAGCAGGGGTCTGCTTGGAAACATTCGAGTCGTTACGCCGCCAATAGCCGAGCAAAACTCTATTGCTGCATTTCTGTATCAAGAAACCGCCAAAATCGACACGCTCATTGCCGAGCAAGAACAACTCATCGCCCTGCTGAAAGAAAAGCGCCAGGCCGTTATTTCCCATGCCGTGACCAAAGGGCTTGATCCCAACGTCAAGATGAAGGATTCAGGAATTGAGTGGCTGGGGGAAGTGCCGGTGCATTGGGGGGTTCTGCCACTGAAATACTTTGCCAGCTTTTCAGGCGGCGGCACGCCAAGCAGAGAAAATCTCAGCTACTGGAACGGCGATATCCCTTGGGTATCTCCTAAAGACATGAAGAGCGAGAGAATTATTGGCGCCGAGGAATGTATTACGGAAGTTGGCTTATCTAATAGCTCCTCGTCCTTGCTCCCGGCCGATAGAGTTCTAATGGTGGTGCGATCTGGAATTCTACAGCACACCATTCCTGTAGCTATCAATGATGTTCCTGTGGCCTTGAATCAGGATATGAAAGCCATTTTGTTTAAGGAAGGAAGTTGTTTAAGTGATTTTTTCTTTCGTTGGGTGCAGGGATTAAATAGTGTGCTTTTGCTGGCTTGGGCAAAGCAAGGCGCTACGGTAGAAAGTATTGAGCAGGCATATCTTGCCAATACAGTATTCCCACTTCCTCCCATTGAGGAACAAAAAGCGATAATAAAATTTATCAATCAGCAGGTCGATATGTTCGATGAGCTAACGGCTGAAGCTGTGCGAGGAATTGAATTGCTCAAAGAGCGCCGCAGTGCGCTGATTTCGGCGGCGGTGACGGGGAAAATTGATGTGAGGGGTTCAGCATGAAGCACACGCTGAGCTTGCTTGAAAATGCGATGGACAGCCTGGCAGAGGCTCTGAAAAAGTATGAGGAAGGCGAGGGTGGAGAAAGCAAGGCATATAAATTTGCCGTCCTTCATATGTCCCACTTTGTTGAGTTGATCTTCAAATACCACATATCAAACAAGCATCATCTTCTTATATATAAAAATCCATTCTCAGAAAAAATTGATAAAAACATAACAATAGGGCTATGGGAGGCAATAAATTTTATTTCTAATGAAGGCGAGTCGGATCTTGGTGCGCAATTTAAATCCGACTTGCGGTGGCTGAAGAAACTAAGGAATGACATTGAGCATCACAAGTTTGAGATGGATGTGAATGAGGTAAGGGTTTCACTTGGTAGATTGTTTAGTGCGCTTGTCGAGTTTATAGAGGCAGAGGAGTCGCTTGAAATCAAGAATCATATCCCTGCGGAAACATGGGAAACATTCAAAACATTGTCAGATGAGTACGCGTTCAAGCTGAAAGACGCTATAAAAGAGGCTGATAGAATTGAGGAAGAGAACACTCCTGCCTATGATTCTGGGGAATACAGAACAATTAGAGTTATCTGTGAGAATTGTGGCAACCCGACAATGGTGGTTAATCCTGAATCAGACGGCGGATTCAAATGTACATTTTGCGGCAGTGATGAGGGAGATAATCTTCCCGCTTTCTGCGATATGTGCGGAGCTGAATCAACAGTCGAAGAAATGGATTATTGGCGCGATGAGGAAACGGGTGGCGTTGAAACCCGCTGTTATTACTGTTCTGGCCGATATTTCATGGAAAAAGATGACTAGCTTGGGTGCGGCATGAAAGAAACAGAGCTAAAGCAGCACTTGCTGCAAAAATTCCCGAAAGAAAATTCTGCGTGTGAGTGGAAGGAATTCAAGAGTCTGAAACATTCTGTGTTTGGTAATGCAGGCAACGACATCATTAGCTATATTTCCTCCATTGCTAATATGGAAGGTGGTCATCTTGTCATTGGTGTTGAAGATGCAGCCCTGAATATTGTCGGCATACAGGAATTTCACAATCACACACCAGACAATATCCGTCAGCGAATACTGGAGCGATGCAGCGCCCTGGATTCCGAAGCTTTTCATGTCCAGCCATTCATAACCGATGACACGCAAAAAACTGTCTGGGTTTTCTATATCCCCAAGCATCGACCCCGCATGCCGGTGTATGCGCATGACAAGGTTTGGCAGCGCCTTGATGATTCGTTAGTGGAAATGCGCGCTGAACGCTTGAATGCCATTCTTGCAGAGCCTATAGATAACAGTGACTGGACTGCAGAGATTGTAGAAGGTGCGACATTGGCTGATCTTGATCCGGCGGCTATTGCATTGGCAAGAGAAAAATATTCCGAGAAATTCAAGACCGCACCCTATGCTGCTGAAATGGCTGGATGGAGTGACGGCACCTTTCTAGACAAGGCCAAAATTACAATCGGTGGAAAAATCACAAGGACCGCTTTGCTCTTGCTCGGCAAGGCGGAATCCAGTCACTTCCTGCCAACGCTGGCGCAAATCACCTGGAAGCTGGAAGGTGCTGAACGCGCTTACGAGCATTTTAGCTTGCCATTCCTGATCGCCACCACACAGGTCTTGCACCGCATCCGCAATCTTGCCTACAAGATTTTTCCTCAAGATCAGCTTCTAGCAACCGAAGTCAGCAAATACGACACGCGCGTAGTGCTTGAAGCATTACACAACTGTATTGCTCACCAGGACTACACGGTGGGAGCGCGGGTGCTTGTTATCGAGCAAACCGACAAGCTGGTGTTTGAGAATATGGGTGGTTTTTATGACGGGAAACCGGAAGATTATTTCAGTGGTGACAGAACACCCGGCCGTTACCGCAATCACTGGTTAACGCAGGCGATGGTCAATTTGAACATGATTGATACCGTTGGCGATGGCATTCGCACCATGACTCAATCCCAGCGCAGCCGCTACTTTCCTCTGCCGGATTACCAGAAATCAACGCGTGACAAAGTGGTGCTGGAAATTTATGGGCATGTCATGGACGAAAACTACACTCGCTTGTTGCTTGCCCAGCGTGATTTGCCATTAACCACAGTGATTCTGTTGGACCGGGTGCAGAAAAAACTACCTATCACCGACGAGGCGGCCGCCATGCTCCGCAAGGCTGGCCTGATCGAGGGTAGAAAACCCAATTACTACACATCCGCTCAAGTAGCCAAAACAGCAGATAGGCAAGCAGAATATATCCACTATCGGGGCTTCAAGGATTCCTACTATAAAGATAAGGTTATTGCCTACCTGCAACAGTACGGTTCGGCTGACAGGGCGCGGCTGCGGCAGCTGATTCTAGACATGCTTCCGGCAGTATTAGACGAGAAACAGAAGGCTAACAAGGTGAGAAACCTGCTTCACGCCATGTCCACAAGGGACAAAACCATAGAAAAATCAAAGGGTTTGCCTGTAGGTCACTGGGGGCTCACACAGTCTAAACATGAAAATATTTAGATGGCTTTAGACGAATTTAGACAATGGTTGATAACCAGCCAGAGGCTTACCACATGGATTTACGATGACCCTCCACCTCGAAATCAAGTTTGAAGACGACATCTGCAACCACCTCGCAGCCAATGGCTGGCTGTATGCGGAGAAGGATGCCCAGCACTACGATCGCACACGGGCACTCTATCCTGCCGATGTGATTGCCTGGGTGCAGGCTGCCCAGCCACAGGCTTGGGAAACCCTGAATAAGAATCACGGTGCCAATGCGGAAAACACATTGCTTGATCGCCTGCGCAAGCAGCTGGATGATCGCGGCACGCTGGATGTGTTGCGCAACGGTATTGAGTTGCTGGGCCTCAAGCAGCCGCTGGCGCTCACCCAGTTCAAACCGGCATTGGCCATGAACCCGGACTTGCAGGCACGCTACGCCGCCAACCGCTTGCGTGTGGTGCGACAGGTTCGCTATTCCCTGCACAACGAGAATTCGATTGATCTGGTGTTGTTTCTGAACGGCATTCCCGTTGCCACCGTGGAACTGAAAAGCGATTTCACGCAGAGCGTGGAAGATGCGGTGGATCAGTACCGTTTCGACCGTCACCCCAAACCCAAGGGCCAGCATGCTGCCGAGCCGCTGCTGGACTTTCCGCGCGGGGCGCTCGTGCATTTTGCGGTGAGCAATTCCGAAGCGCGCATGACCACACGCCTGGCTGGCCCTGCTACCTTCTTCCTGCCGTTCAACCTGGGTGATCACGGCGCTGCCGGTAACCCGGTGAACCCCAACGGCCACAAGACGGCGTATCTCTGGGAAAGCGTTTGGGCGCGTGATTCCTGGCTGGAAATTATCGGGCGTTATCTCGTGACGAAACGGGATGACAAGAAGCAGATCACTTCGATTATTTTTCCGCGCTACCACCAGCTGGATGCCACTCGCCAACTCACAGCGGCAGTACTGGCAGAGGGGCCGGGCCAGAAATACCTGATCCAGCATTCGGCAGGCTCTGGCAAAACCAACTCCATCGCCTGGACTGCGCACTTTCTGGCCGATCTACACGACGCTGCCCAGAAAAAGCTGTTTGATTCGGTGTTGGTGGTGAGTGACCGCACCGTGCTGGATGCACAGTTGCAGGAAGCCATCTTCGATTTCCAGCGCACTACTGGCGTAGTCGCTACCATCAAGGGTGAGGCGCAAAGCAAGAGCGGCGAATTGGCAGAGGCGCTATCCGGTAACAAGAAAATCATTGTGTGCACCATCCAGACCTTCCCGGCCATTTACAAAAAAATGAGTGAGATGGCTTCCAACGAAGGGAAGCGTTTCGCGGTTATTGCCGATGAGGCGCACAGCTCGCAAACCGGCAGCGCTGCCGCCAAGCTGAAACAGGTGCTTTCTGCAGAAGAAATGCAGGAACTGGAAGACGGTGGCGAATTTAGCGCAGAAGACATGCTGGCGGCACAAATGGCTGCACGGGCGAATGACGCTGGTATCACCTACATAGCCTTCACTGCCACCCCCAAGGCCAAGACAATGGAGTTGTTTGGCCGTTTGCCAGACTCGACCAAGCCTGCCGATGAAGGCAATCTCCCCGCGCCGTTCCATGTGTACTCCATGCGGCAGGCTATCGAGGAGGGTTTCATTCTCGATGTGCTGAAGAACTACACCTCGTACAAACTCGCTTTCAAGCTGGCCAGCGGTGGCAAGGAGTGGAACGAGAAAGAAGTGGAAAAGAGCGCTGCCATGAAGGGCATCATGCGCTGGGTGCGCCTGCATCCGTACAACATCAGCCAGAAAGTGCAGGTGGTGGTTGAGCACTTCCGCGAGAATGTGGCACCACTGCTGGGCGGCCGTGCCAAGGCGATGGTCGTGGTGGGCAGTCGCCTAGAAGCCGTGCGCTGGCAGATCGCCATCAACCAGTACATCAAGTCTTCTGGGTACAAAATAGGCACACTGGTGGCGTTTTCTGGCGAGGTAAACGACAAGGAATCTGGTGACGAGCCGCTCACGGAAAACAGCAAGCTGTTGAACCCGAACCTGAAAGGTCGCGACATGCGCGAAGCGTTCAAGACCGAGGAATACCAGATTCTGCTCGTTGCCAACAAATTCCAAACCGGGTTTGACCAGCCATTGTTGTGTGGCATGTATGTGGATAAGCGATTGGGAGGCATCCAGGCCGTGCAGACACTTTCACGCCTGAACCGCGCCCATCCTGGCAAAGACACCACCTACATTCTCGATTTCGTCAACGAACCAGCCGACATCCTCGCTGCCTTCAAAACCTACTACGAGACCGCCGAACTGGAGGGGGTGACTGATCCCAATCTGGTATTTGATTTGCGCTCACAGCTCGATGCGGAGGGCCATTACGACGATAACGACATCACGCGTGTCATCAAGGCCGAGTTCAACCCGAAACCCACTCAATATGAACTCAGTGCCGCCATCGCGCCGGTCGCTGATCGTCTGCTCAAACGCTACAAGGCTGCCAAGATGGATTTGGAAGCAGCTCAGGCCAAGGGCGACAAGAACGCCGAACAGGAGGCCGCCAACGCCATCGGTGCTCTGGTTCTGTTCAAGCGTAACATCGGTGTGTTTCTGCGCGTGTACAGCTTCCTGTCGCAGATCTTTGATTACGGCAATACCGACATCGAGAAGCGCGACATTTGCTACAAACGGTTACTACCGCTGCTGGAGTTTGGCCGTGAGCGAGATGGTGTTGATCTGTCAAAAGTGACCCTCACCCACCACAAACTGAAAGACAAAGGTATCCAGACCTTGTCATTGAAAGATGGTGACAAGCCGACATTGCCGCCAATGGAGGGCGTTGGTAGTGCCGAGGTGCGGGAGCCGGAGAAAATCCTGCTCAATGAAATCATTGCCAAGGTGAATGACCTGTTCGAGGGCGAGCTCACCGACGACGACAAACTGGTTTATGTGAATAGCGTGCTGAAAGGCAAATTGATGGAATCAGAGGTTCTGAAGCAGCAGGCGCAGAACAACACCAAGGAACAGTTTTCCAATTCGCCGGATCTGGCTGCCGAAATCATGAACGCCATTATGGATGCTCTGCAGGCTCACACGGCCATGAGCAAGCAGGCCTTGGATTCCGAGAAGGTGCGTGGCGGTCTGAAAGACATTCTTCTGGGGCCTGGGCAGTTGTATGAAATGCTGAAAGATGGGGGTGCCAATACGGTTCGGCCAGCACTTTGAAAGCATTATGCTCCATATTTGTAGCGTATATAGGTTTTGTCTATTGATAAAGTCATAAGCTGGTATTAGCTTCTATGGTAGAGGCATTATTCAGTGGGTGGCTTATGAACGACAAACTCGACTTCTCCGGCATTACCGATACTACCGCCAGTGAATACTTGAAAATTGGTGAAATGCTGATTCGAAATTTTATGGCATCTGATAATAAAAAAACGATGGAGTCTTATGCCAACTGGATTGCGAATACATACATCAATAAATGTGCCGCCAACACATGGAGAAAGTACCGCAGAGCTGCTATTTATCATGTCTATATAAAAAAGCCTGAAACTGCAGAGTTTTTACAAAAAATCCTGCTCGATAAAAAACCTGAAGAACGAGTTCGTGCCAAGCGCCGTAAAAGTAGGAAGAGCTACAGGGAGCAGGATTTCGCGAAACTTTTGCAATATTTGCAACAAAAGGCTGCGGGTAAGCGGTGCAGTTATTGGTGGCGTCAGGCTGCGGTGACTTTGCAAGCCAACAGTATTGTTGGCTTGAGGCCAAGTGAGTGGATGACCGCTTTTTCACAAGTAATTAATAATGAGATTGTTCTGCGGGTCATCAATGCCAAAAACACGCATAACCGGTCGCACGGTTTTTCAAGAACACTGCATATTCCGATTTCAAAAGATAATGATGTGCATGTAATTGAAACAAAAATCATCATGACTGGAGATGCTATTCTCAACAAGAGAGCCAAGTCATTTGAGGCCTACGGGGCTACGGTTGCTTCGTATTTATTGCGCGCCAACAACGCTGTGTTTGGTAAGGATAAGCCGACAATTGCGATTTACTCTACTCGGCATCAGTGTGCTGCCAATTTCAAAGCGGCTGGGCACACAAAAAATGAAGTGGCGGCAGTCATGGGGCATGCCTCCAACAAAACAGCGGGCAGGCATTACGGCAGGAAAAGTAGGGGCAGGCGCGTGGCTAACTTGCCTACGCCATCGCTTGATGACATGAGTAGGGTTGCTGCGATAAATAATTCGGTGGCCGCATCCGTATCGTTTTCTCTTGGGATGTAGTCTGGAATTCATCGAGGGTAGATTACCCTCCTGATCTTGCCCCAGTTTCTCGGATGGTTGGCAAAAAACCATAGAATGCGTGGTAGAGACTTTTCTTGTTTAAATAGTCGTCTAGACAAGTAAACTCTTGCTCCAAATCCTTTCTCAAATACCCTGGGATTACCAACAAGTCTACTTCTTGACAGATATCAATACGCCCATTTAATGAGGTTGAAATACCATCCCACGTATTCATCTCCCCCTCAATAAAGCATTGCAACATCTTTTTTGGCGAAGCAGGCTCATAAGAAGTTTTTCCACGGCAGAAAATATCGGTAATGACATAAGGTCCATGCGTAAGTGCTGCTTCCTTACCTCTTCTATGCATGCTCTGTACCACAACCTCCCCTAATAATTCTGGTTGCCTAGTAATGATAAGATGGTAAATAGAGTAATGGACGTGATATTCATTCAAGAAACTTATTTGACCCAAGCCGTATTCTTTAAATGGCGGATAATCCCTATAGTCTTTGTCGGATGTTTTCCACTCCCAGTACTTGTCGATTTCACAATTAAAAATCCGAAGAATATTAGACTTTTGTTTTGCGTACAAAATGCCTAATTCAATACCATCTTTTGCTTCTTCAAAATAATTATGTCCTTCCTCATCCTTACGAGTAAATGTTACGTTTGTATGGCCAGCCAATGAAGCACCTGCTGAGCAAATAAGTTTCTTGTATAAGGACACGTCTTCAAAATCATGCCTGAGAAAAATAGTACTCGTATCTAGATAAACGCCACCATATTTTTCTAAAAGTCTAAGCCTAATAATGTCACTATGATTTCCATTCTGAACACTAGGATCGCTAGCCTTCTCTATTAGTTGATGAAAGTATGGTGGGAGGGATATGTAGTTTTCAATATAATCAGGCGCGCGCTTGTCTAACGTAGTAACGATAACAATCCAATCACTGTTGCTTAGCCTAGTCTCTAAATTTCTTATGTTTAAGGCATGACCGATAGGCATGTCCTCTTTAGAGGAGTGCCAGTACAAGAAAACCACTTTTTTATTTTTCAATCTATCACTGTTCTTAATTCGGTTTAACGCATAATCGACATCTGCGTTTTCGAATTGATTCATATCCTTAATGCCTCCAAAGTCAACCAGGCATTTGCTCTGAACAACTTCAAAGTTTCGACTTGTTGTTGGTTGCCAAATATTAAAATACTTAGTCTCAGGGTAGATAGCGACAACACCTTTATTTAGCACCTTAGAAACATGGACAAGAGATGTGTCTACTGAGATCAATAGTCCTGATTTGCGAATGATCGGAATAACACTTTCAAAATTTGTTATTCCTTTTGCCAAATCAACATTAGGTAAACTCAAGTCGTCAACCAACTGTGAGGCTGGCAGTAAAGAATTAGGAGAGTGCATAACGCCAAAGCTACTATCGCGATGAGACGTCGCTAGGTGCCTTATAAGAGACTTGGTTTTTTCGATAGCAAGAGACTTATCATTACGACTCCCGTAAGGGTTGATAAGAAAATCATAACTTTTGGAAAAACAGTCGTTCTCTACACAAAGTGAAGCTCCAATCAAATTGTTGTTCCCGCTGACTACCATATCGACAACCGACTGGTAGATTCCGTAGATATCATTGTGTTTCGACTTATCTATGAATGCCTTGCTTGACATCTTTAAGGTGCTATCTGTGCTAAAAATAACTCGAGGGTTCAAGAGAAACGCACACAAAACATCCATAACCCCAAGCTTGCCAAAGAGTGGGACAACTGCATCACACCTTTTTACATTGAATGTGATCTTAACTAGATCAAGCCATCCAAAATTCTTCTCAATTACGTGAATAGAGTCTACTTGTATCAGCGAACAATAGAGCGTACGCAGTGGTTCGTTGGTAATCACGCTAACTCTTATGCCGCAGCGAGAGGTTAGGAATTCGATGATGGGGGCTGAAGCGATAGCGTCACCGTACTTACCATTCCAGTTAACGAAAACAACATGCCTGACATTGCTGTCTTTTTTCGCAAGCCGCTTTTTGAATACAAATAACCAATCAAGAAGCCGTATCAGGAGCTCACTAAGCGCAGGCAATAAGGTCATCATTTAGAGCTAGTCACGGTTATTTGGATGTTTTTTCTGGCCGATAAGTGGACGCCTGCGGGTAGCTGTCCAGCCCCGGACGATTAATTACGTGTCTATTGAATAATGCGAGCTTGTGTCGCTGCCACTTCTTGATTATAAAAAATCAACCACCTGCAGAGTCGTCTGGCAATGTTTGTCTATGCCGTGTGAATTTGTCAGGAGATTACCTATAACAAAATCTCGCATACCGTGGCAAGTTTCATGATGAGATGATAAATATGATCATGCGGAGCTAGACACCGTCTTTGGCTCGGATCGCCTATAGTCGGCAAGAAGGATATAAATGCGTTCTCGACAGAGGTTCTGTTGGACAGTCTTCACGAGTTGTTAACCACAATGCCCGAAGCTGAGCGAATCCATTCGCTTAAAGCACGGATAGTTCCCGGCCTAGGCGTGGCGCAGGGAACTCTCGCTCGCCAGTTGCCACTGATCAGCCAAGGCTTCCCCGAGGTCGTAGACTGTTACCCTGGGACCATAAATATGGAGCTCGAATGTCCTCTCGAAGTGACGCAGCCCGATCATCGCACTCCTCCGCTTGCCTGGACTCCGAGCGGACGAACGACTGAAGTATTCGACCTAGTGCGTATTGAGCTTGAGTTCGGCTCACTACCAACGCGCGTGCCGGCATGGTTGTACGTTGCCCACTTATCTCCTCACCGTGACACCCCGACCGTTCATGAGGTGATAACTCAGCAGTTAAACCTGAGTGATGCCAGTGAGTGCCAAATTCATCTGCGCGCAAGTGCAGTAACACTGACATCCACACATTAACAAACGAAGCTTCAAGGCTGCTACTCACGGGTGAATCACCCTGCCATTGGTGCTTAACAACTCGGCATTTGTCAGGTACTCCCTCAGCAACACCAAGGAAGGCGCACATTGCGGCTGACTTAGAAACTCGTTACCCAATGCAGACTTGTAAAGACGCAGCCAAGTCGGCGCAGGCACCTTCGGCAGGAATGCGGCGAGAGACTCTCGGTTTCCCTCCCCGAACAACAGGCGCAGGGTGCGCAGGATTGGTTGGTAGTCCCGTGCAGACAACAGCTCCGCAACGGTATCATCCAGCCGCTGCTCGATCGCCACGCTATTCAGTCGATCCTCGACTGAGGCGTCGCCCAGCGCCACCCGGGGGTCGATCGCTACTGGATAGATTGCGCGGAACGACTTTGCACCGTTACGCATGGATTCATAAAGCACTTTGTCGGCAGTAGATCCGGTAACCAACACATCGTCGCCGAAGATCACATGCACACCGCTCCATCGGTAGAAATTCTCAGCCGGAATGACATGATCTTGGAGCAGATTGACATGCTCGCGCTCGTCGGTGCTGAGGCTAGCGTAGTTCTCGCAGGGCGGTGCAATCCTGGGTAGCTTGACGTTGATGATGGTCGGCAACGCCATATGCGCCAGTTTGACGTTGACTTCCTCGACCACGAACTCATAGAGCACGTTCGCCGTGGACGGCACGTTGCGCCAACCAGTGGTCATCATCACCACGTTGTCACCACAGACCTTGGCGTTCTGGAACAGGTATGACCATTGCGAGTCTGGCCTATCCAGCTCGCCACAGAGGTAGTCGATCAGTTGCCTTGCGAGATACCGGATGTCATGCACACCGCCGTATTTTGCACGGCTGTAGATCCCAGCCAGTGCTGTGGCATCGCTGCCCGTGGCCATGTCGCGGAACACCCCCGACTCGGCAGGTGTAAGGCAGTGCAGGGCGGTACCGCCAAAAATCGAAACATACTCGGTCATGCTGATCAGGTCACACGCAAATAGCTCGGCAGCGAACGCGCGGAATCCAGTTTTCACATCATTCGCACGAGGTTGAGCGGCAGCCTGACGAAACATCGCCAACTGGACATCAACCGGGCTTTTAAGTACATCGGACCATAGCGGAGAATTTGTGGGGCAAATCATGTTTAAGGCAGTTCAAGTCCTGCTGTTAAAGTTGCAGGTGTGTCCGGTAACGTTAGGCTGTCGAGGGAGACATCGATTCGTCGGCGCCTCTCGTAGTAACTAATGCTCTTCAGACCCAAAGGCCTCAGGGCCTCAAGCAGTTCAGCGACGCCCGCACCAGCGTCGCTCGGGTCATGGGTGTCAGACCCAACCGTGAAAGGCACCTCGTGTGAGATAAGCTGTGCCACCAATTCCCGAGACGGATAAGACCAAAAGCCTTGGACCTCCCTGCCCGTTGTTGGGTCCAGGCTCGACTTTCGAAGACCTGAGGCATTGAGCTCGAATGCAATACCGCTTCTGGCGAGCTGCGCTAGCAATGGTTCGAAACGGCGCAGGAAAATATCTTCCGGCACGCCACGCAGCAAGGTGTCAGCGTGCCCTACAGCATCAAACAATCCACTGTCTAGCAGATCTTCGAGATTGGCGAAGTAGCGATCTAGAAACGCCTGCCCGGCAAGGCGTGGCAGTTCCCAGACTCTCACCATCGCTTCATCTGGAACTTCCACGTAATGAATCGAGCCGATAACAAAGTCCATCGGGTAACGAGCAAGCAGCTCGCGATTGAAGACGTCGGTGCCAGGCATGTAGTCGAACTCCAGACCACACAGGATGGTGATCTGTCCCTGATAAATCTCCTGAGCCCGCTCGATGTCAGCGAAATAGCGATCAAGTTCCGACGCGAGCAAACGATTATCCATATCCACGGGGAACGGCGCGTGGTCGGTGATGGTTAGGATGGTCACACCGGCGGCGATCGAGGCGCGAACCAATTCATCGACGGTACCGGTTGCATGCTTCGAATAAGAGGTGTGGCTGTGTGAGTCGATCATGCAGCCTCCCACTGTTCGATCAACCCGGCATGACCAGCCAGATTCTTCACCAGCCAGTAGGGGTTGTTCGTCTTGGCGATGATCGAACGAAGCAGGTCGGTGTTTTCAAGGCGCGCGAGTAACTCTGTTAGGGGTTGCGTATAGAGAGCTCGGGCCAGAGGTGTTTCCAACACATGTGCAACTAGCAGTTCCCAATCGACTCGGTCAAAGTGAATGTTTCCTAGGCGCTGATTCTCGATGCCATACAGGTATATGTCGCCGCTAGGCTTCACCGTGACATCCAAACCGTTGGCCTGCGGCGGCTTATTCAGGTTGCCGAAGGTGAAAGGTTTGTTGACCTTGGACTCGATCGCCTCAATGTAGCCGAGCATATCCAGATAACCGGGGGCGGTTCCTGGAGTTGGGTGAACGAGGTTCTTGTAGTCGATGCTGAAGCTCTCGCCGCCCGTGACCAGTATATCTTCCAGCACGCTCCGCGGCTCGATGGCTGCCTCAAGCCCCCAGGAGACCAGTTCGGACTTTAGGTACTCGCGGGTGAAATCGCGGTCGGTATCGATTGAGCGAAACGAGAAACTCAGCCCAGACGGTCGCCGACGACGCAGGAAGTCCAAGCTGAAACCATGGGCACGCCATTTGACCTTCTCGATATGATGGCTGTCTGCACTGAGGCGGATGTTGCAGGTGTCGCCATTGGCCAAGACAATCCGGTTTGTCGTGTCATAGAACTCCTCCATCTTGTCATGTGGGTAGAACCCACTGGTGATGAATTCGAAGCGCTTGCCACCTTTGGATAACCCGAGAATTTCGTGGAACACTTTGGCGTTGTTGAGTGGCTCGCCTTCACCACTGATGGAGATACGCTTGACCTCCGAAGCATTGATCAACCTAGCGAGGTTTTCCCGCGCCAACATTGATAGCTCCATACTAATTCCCGCTTGGTGCTTGTCGGCGTACATACAGAAGGCGCAGCCGATGCCACATATTTGCGTAATGTCGATATATAGGAGATGTCCCTGAAGATGCATAAAGTTCTCGGTTCAACCTTGCGCCAATGCATAGGTTTTTTTGTGAATAATTTTAAATAGTTACAACGACTGATGAAATCTGATCTTGCCAGCATTTTTCGTACAGTCTGCTAAGAGACTTTTTGTGCCTCAAACGCTTCTGGGCTGAGATAGCCCGGCGACGAATGCAGGCGTTGTGATTGTAGTAGATGTTGATACTCAAACACCGCTGCCATGGCTTTGCGTGGCGTTGTTTTTTTCACTGTCTCGTTTGCTTTCTTCATGGTGTCACCTTTGTTAAGTCTAGGCTTAACAGCGTGTCCATGTCAGGTGGGGGGGGGGCAAACGGCGACTACACCTTTTTGCTGCGCAGCCTTGGATAATGACTTATGCAAAGAGCCAAAACATGAGGACTGTCTGCCCAACAGAAGTGAGAATTATGGAATGGAAGCGAAGTCAGTCAAGGTCGGTAAGATCAGTATAGTTAAGAAGGTTTTGGTGCTAGATCTTCATCAAACTTTTTCATTCTGACTTTATCCCAGTCGATTCCTCTGTTTGCAGCTAACATGGGATCTCTGCCTAAACTGAATAACAGTTTTGGTGAAACCCATGATTTCCTTTCGATTGTCTCTGCGACGAGCAACTCTAGCATGCTTAGCATTTTCTCAGATGTGTAAAAGCTTCTACGAAAATACAAATCTATGTGCAGCATTGGTGACTCATGAACCACTAACCTAATGAGCCAGGGTTCTGGTCTCTTCAATGTAAACTCACCGGTTTTTAGTGCTTGGGTGATATTGAACGCGCAGGTGGTTTTCCATCCGCCGTTTCGGAGATGGTAGTAAATAATTTTTTTAGCCTGAGCCGCTATTAAATACAGATGATAGGTGGAGTGGTCTTTTTCCTTTTTTGTGGCGTTGTTTTCCAGTATGCACAGCGACAGATCTCGGCAAATTTTGTACTTTGATATATCAATCACAATGCCCATAAAAAAATTCTGCATGATGGTTTTATGCATAACATCTCACAGAATAATTGTTGGTATTAAATCAAGGAATTGTGGGTTTTTTAGACTTTCCTCAGGCTGCTCGAATGCTGCGCGGCGTAGTCCAATGATAGGTTTTGTAAAAAGGGGGGGCAGAAGAATGTTAGTTTCAAGCGTGTTATCGGAGTTTTCTCTACCACTTAATTGGTGATCTAAAGCCTAAAATTGTCGGGTGATGCGATAGCAGGCACCCGACAGGAGGCACCCGACAGGAGGCGCTCGACAGAAAGCACCTGACAGGAGGCCTCTCCATATACGGATAACAAGCAATGCCGGTGTATGACACCGCTAAATTGTTGGTGCAATGTTGGTGCGGGAGAGGGAGGTTGGGCAACAGGCCAAAAAAAAGACCTAGCGCGTTAACGCTAAGTCTTTGAAAATAATGGCGCGCCCGGAGAGATTCGAACTCCCGACCACCTGGTTCGTAGCCAGGTACTCTATCCAGCTGAGCTACGGGCGCGCAGAGGGTGCGTACTATAGGTGCGGCATGTGAAAGCGTCAATCCAATTTGATAAATAATGGCACTTAAACGCGAGGAAGTTGTCGCAGTAACGGAAAAATCTATCATTCACGCAAGAGAGTAACGAGGTGTTGGCAATGAAAAGCAGAGCGATGTTGGTGTGGGCTGTGATGAGTGTGTGCAGTGTGTTTTGGGCAGATGTCGCGCACGCGGCGGACGCTAGAGTGGCGGAGCGTTTTGATTTCAAGGGGCGAGAAGTGGTGATGTATGCCCCGCACAAGTTGCCGGCATGGGGGCAACGCGCACTGTTGGTGGTGCTGCACGGTGGCATGGGCAATGCGGATGGCGTGCGGCAAAGTTTGCAAATGGACGGCATGGCAGATAAATACGGTTTTTTGATTGCGTACCTCAACGGTAATGCCACGCGTGTGAACGCCAGAATGAAAATGTGGAATGCTGGTGAATGCTGTGGTTTAGCGCAGCACGATAAGGTAGATGATGTGGGCTATATCACCGCCGCTATACATGAAATAGAACAGAAATATGGCGTGAAAGCAGATCGCGTATACGGCATGGGGCATTCCAATGGTGCGATGATGACGCAGCGCGTGATGTGTGAAACAGGTATTTATCAAGCGGCGGTACCGGTTTCTGGTCCGTTGGAATTGGCTGTGGCTACTTGCCCAGCAGCGCGCGGTAAACGCTTGCTGGCGATTCACGGCGCTGAAGATAAAAATGTACCGATTGCAGGTGGGCGCGGCAGCAAAGGTATTTCTAATGTGAGTTTTCGTGCAGAAGCGCAAACGCAGCGCGTGTATGAGAAATCGGGTGCGCAGTACAAATTGTGGGTAGTGCCGGGCGCAGATCACAAGCCGAAGGATATTGAGGCGGCGATTGCTCAGTCTGGCTTGGTGATGCAAGAAGAAGTAGTGAAGTTTTTGGGAATAGCCAAGACAGATCATTAACTATTGTTTTTTCGCATTGCTGCCCCAACGTCATTGCATCCACACGGAGGGTTTTACGATGAGTTTTGATGAGGTGCGCATACTGGTTGAGGGCGGTAAGTCGCAAGAGGCGCTGGCGCTCTTGAATGACATGCATCGCGCGTGGCACGACAGACCGCGCGAACATGTGTTGATTCACGCGTGGCAGGCGCGTATTGCATGGAAAACGCAGCATTATCGCCGTGCGGCGTGGGAAGTATTCGCGCTGATTTTTGCCGCGCCGACATCCTTGGTGCAAAAATATTTAGGTTTGGTGCGTAAAAATATTTAATTAAAAATAAGGGAGAAAACGTGATGGGTATGTATCAAGCCGTGCGCGGCTGCCTGGTAAAAGCGCCGTTTGCTGAAAAACAAAATCTGCAAGGAAAAACTGCCATTGTGACGGGATGCGCACAAGGGTCTATTGGTTTTGAAACCGCAAGAACGCTGGCGCTGTGGGGCGCGAAAGTCATCATCACCACGCGCAAGAATGCAGAAAAGCTGGTGGACGTTTTGCGTGCGGCCAGTAATGGCGGGCAAATCGACGGGCATGTGTTGGAAACCACATCCGCCGAATCGGTTTCTGCTTTTGCGGCGTGGTTTGCAAAAAATCACGGTGAGCGCTTGGATATTTTAGTAAATAACGTCGGCGTGCATTTCGATTTGTTGTCGCAGTGGAAGGAGCCGCATCTCACAGCAGACGGTTTTGAAATTCAGTGGCGCACCAATTACCTCGGCGTGTTGCATCTCACTCATCTATTGCTGCCACTGCTGCGAGAAACAGGCAGAAAAACTGGTGATGCGCGCATCGTGAATGTGGCTTCGCAAATGCACAGCAAGGGCTACAACGCCGGTTTGCTGGGTGATTATCCCTACAACTCATGGACGGCTTACGGCATGTCTAAACTCGCGATTGTGCACGCGACGTTTGAAATACAGCGTCGCTTTGCAGAGAGCGATCATCTGCAAGCGTATTGCCTGCATCCAGGGGCGGTGTACACCAATATTGCCGACAAAGGTTTGGCAGGAAATAACGCGCTGCAAACCGTGCGCCACGCACTCGCACCATTGGAAAAATTTATGTTGCTCACGCCGGAAGAGGGCGCGCAAACCAGCGTGTATTGCGCCACAAACCCTGCCGCAGTGGGCGGGCAGTATTACCAACAGTGCAAACCGCACGCAGCGAGTGCAGACAGCAAAGACAGCGCAGTTGCTGCGCAGTTGTGGGAAGAAACTGAACTCTGGGTGCAGGGTTTGTGATGTTCTGCTACTGCGGCAGTTATGGCAATCTTTGCCAGTAATTGCCGCAATGCAGGCGGAGGTATTCGCTATGGCAACCATGAATATATCGCTACCTGACCCAATGAAAAGCTGGGTTGAGGATCAGATCAGCACAGGGCATTACAGCAATGCCAGTGACTATATGCGAGATTTAATTCGGCGAGATCAGACCATGCAGCGTGAAAGGGAAGCTCTGATTCAAGCGCTCATCGTGGGAGAAAACAGCGGTATTTCTGAGCGAACCGTTGATAGTGTTTGGCAGGCAGCCAAATCACGGCGAGGAATAGATGTATAGGTTGTCTGAAGCGGCAGCCACCGATATAGAGCACATTTTTGATTGGTCGCTGGCGGAGTTTGGTTTTGCTCAAGCAGAGGCGTACTACAAATCAATTTCTGCGTGCATGGATGCGTTGGTCGCTAACCCCGCTGTGGGCGTGAGTATTGAGAATATTCGTACAGGTTACAGGCGCTTTTCTCATCAAAGCCACGTTATTTTTTTATACGCAGATGCGAGACGGAATTTTAATTGTCCGCGTTTTGCACAAACGCATGGATGTAACGAAGCGATTGCTGTAATTGTTAAAAAAGTTTGGATTATTATTTGACACGATTATTCACTGCACCAAAAAACTTGCCGCTAAACTGTCAGCGGTTTCTGCTGCGCCATTGCAGGAAACTAGCCCGCTGGGTAGTTGGCATGCGCAAGTACACACTATTCACCGCCAGAATTGCCTTTTATTTTGTCACGATGACACGCGCTTCACGATATTCCTGCCCGGTTTGCGCAAAGCTGAATTTACCAGGCTGGGGTTCTGGTTTCGCGAAGCATTTGTTGGCTCGCTGGGTTATATGGGTGTGCCGGATAATCAGGTGCGTCGAGCAGAACTGGCATTGGGGTCGGTGGTATTTGATACACAATGTGATCGATCTGCGCAGGGCAGCCTGAAACAGATGCGCTACATACTGGACGGTTATATAGAAGAAGTGCCGGATGTGATGTTGCTAAACCAGCTAAAAGTCACGGCGCGGCTTAGCCATTACCCGGTGCGTGTGCGTGGCGGTAAAGAATGCTGGCTTGCAGATGAAGCGATGCGTGAAAAAGTAATGATGTTGTGAGTGGATGATGTAAGCCACTTGATGTGGTAGCGTGTGAGCGTCTCAAAATGTACTAAAAATAGAAAGGAAAAGGAATGTTATATGCCAACGCTACGGACGCTTCGGAGAAACGGTAGCGGATTTTGAAACCATATTGTGCAAAGCCCTGGCTCTGGGTAGCGAGAAGGATCTGGAGATGCTGCCCACCCGTGGCATAGTGAAATACACGGAGGAGCTGATCCTCAATCATCCTGATCTGGGCAATGTGGAGATTGCCGAACTGGTGCGGCGCCAGTTTCCCCAAGCTCAGAGCACCAACCGCTCTGTGGCTTCTATTCGTTACAACATGAAGCGGGACTTGAGTAGGTAAAACAGAAAACCCCGCTACGGTGGGTTTTTTATGACAACGGAAATACCACCACCAGAAACAAAAACGCCCCGACTAGCGGGGCGTTTGGTCGAACATTGGAGCTTTAGAGGATCAAGCCATAGCCTTGATCTGAGCGCTCAAGCGGCTCTTATGGCGAGCAGCTTTGTTCTTGTGGATTTGATCTTTGTCTGCGATGCGGTCGATCACTGGTACAGCAGCCGTGTATGCCGCTTGCGCCGCTTCCTTATTGCCGCTCTCGATAGCCAGTACCACTTTCTTGATGTATGTGCGAACGGTAGAGCGCAGGCTGGCGTTATGGTCACGGCGCTTGTCAGCCTGAAGGGCGCGTTTCTTGGCTTGCTTGCTGTTTGCCACTGTAAAACCTCAGAAAATAGTTGCGGATTTCGGGACGCGCAAATATGCCGTCTCACCCTTGTTCTGTCAAGCAAAATCAACGGATTTCACAGCGTTTTCGTTGCTTTCAAACAGGCGCTTGTGTACAGTGCGCCCTCCCTGATTTTCAGGGTTTTTCCCCATACGGTGAGATGGCCGAGCGGTTTAAGGCGCACGCCTGGAAAGTGTGTGTACGTTAATAGCGTACCCAGGGTTCAAATCCCTGTCTCACCGCCATATGCTTGTTTTATACAATCCAAAGAAGTCCGCAAAGCCCAGTATTTACTGGGCTTTTTTATGCCCAAGCGTCCGAAACTGATCTTGCCAGCATTTTTCGTACAGTCTGCTAAGAGACTTTTTGTGCCTCAAACGCTTCTGGGCTGAGATAGCCCCTCGTCTAACTTTCATGCTCTTTGCCATGGCGCTTATTAGTTGCGCGGCCTACGCATATGGCAGCATTCTTGATAATCAGTTTTACAGTTGCCGCGTTGCAAATAGCTACGGCGTTAGCAATGTTCCAACACCAAGTTATTATGTTCCAGATGGCTGGGATCACAGTAGTGACAGAGATGGTGACGGTATTTCATGTGAGCCAAAGCGTTAACCATCAGGCAGTCTGGATGAGCTTCGCTGCTCTTCGAGCCTTGCCTGCGCGGGAATGACGAACACAAAAAAACCCGCATTGCTGCGGGTTTTTTGTTGGTGCTTTGGGTTGGGACAGCTTACATCATGCCCATGCCGCCCATACCACCCATGCCGCCCATGTCCGGCATACCGCCAGCAGGCTTGTCTTCCACGATGTCAGTGACCATCGCTTCGGTGGTGATCATCAGGCCAGCCACAGAACCGGCGGCTTGCAGCGCAGCGCGGGTCACTTTGGCGGGGTCGAGGATACCCATGGCCAGCATGTCGCCGTACTCGCCTGTGGCAGCGTTGTAACCGTAGTTGCCCTTGTTTTGCTTGATCTTGTCGACCACAACCGAGGCTTCGTCACCGGCGTTGCTGACGATCTGGCGGATCGGCGCTTCCATGGCACGGCGTGCCAGGGTGATGCCGATGGTCTGGTCTTCGTTGTCGCCTTTCAGGCCTTCGAGTGCCTGCACCGCACGGATCAGTGCAACGCCGCCACCGGCGACCACGCCTTCTTCCACAGCGGCGCGGGTGGCGTGCAGCGCGTCTTCTACGCGTGCTTTTTTCTCTTTCATTTCCACTTCAGTGCCAGCGCCCACTTTAATAACGGCAACGCCGCCAGCGAGTTTCGCTACGCGCTCTTGCAGTTTTTCGCGGTCGTAATCGGAAGTGGTTTCTTCCATCTGTACACGCAATGCAGCTACGCGCGCTTCGATGGCTTTGGCATCGCCAGCGCCGTCGATGATGGTGGTGTTTTCTTTATCCATCGTGACGCGCTTGGCATGACCGAGGTGAGCGAGTGTGGCGCTTTCCAGCTCCAAACCGATTTCTTCTGCAATCACCGTGCCGCCAGAGAGAATCGCAATATCTTCCAGCATCGCCTTGCGACGATCACCAAAGCCCGGTGCTTTACAGGCAGCGACTTTCACGATGCCGCGCATGTTGTTGACCACCAGTGTGGCCAGAGCTTCGCCTTCCACGTCTTCAGCGATGATGACCAGCGGGCGACCGGATTTGGCCACGGCTTCCAGCACCGGCAGCATTTCGCGGATGTTGGAGATTTTCTTGTCGACCAGCAGGATATGCGGGTTGTCCAGTTCCACGCTCATGCTGGCCTGGTTGTTGATGAAGTAAGGCGAGATGTAGCCACGGTCGAACTGCATGCCTTCCACTACGTCCAGCGTGTTTTCCAGGCCGTTGCCTTCTTCCACGGTGATAACGCCTTCCTTACCCACTTTTTCCATCGCAGTGGCGATGATGGAGCCGACGCTGTCATCGCTGTTCGCAGAGATAGTACCGACCTGCGCGATGGACTTGGTGTCAGCGCAAGGCGTGGACAGTTTCTTGATTTCCTCAACGGCGGCTGTAACGGCCTTGTCGATACCGCGTTTCAGATCCATCGGGTTCATGCCGGCAGCAACAGACTTCAGGCCTTCGTTGACGATGGCCTGCGCCAGTACAGTGGCGGTTGTGGTGCCGTCACCCGCTTCGTCATTCGCCTTGGAAGCGACTTCTTTCAGCAGTTGCGCGCCCATGTTTTCAAACTTGTCTTTCAGTTCGATTTCTTTCGCAACGGACACGCCGTCTTTGGTGATGGTTGGTGCGCCGAAAGATTTGTCGAGCACGACATTGCGGCCTTTAGGGCCCAGTGTCACTTTCACGGCATCGGCCAGTACATTTACGCCTTTCAGCATTTTCTGGCGAGCGCTGTCGCCGAATTTCACGTCTTTAGCTGTCATGGTTTTTCCTCTAACAGATTCTCAAATGGATGAAGAAATGTCGGACTTATTCCAACACGCCCAGGATTTCGCTTTCGCTCATGATGATGAACTCGTCATCACCTTCTTTCAGGGTCTGGCTGCCGGCATAGCTGGCAAATACCACCTTGTCGCCGATTTTCACTTGCAGGGCGCGCACTTGGCCGTTATCCAGCGCCTTGCCCGAGCCCACGGCGATGACTTCACCTTTGTTGGGTTTTTCACGCGCAGTGGCAGCCAGCACGATGCCACCGGCTGATTTCTCTTCTTTCTCTTCGCGGCGGATGACGACGCGATCATGCAAAGGACGGATCTTCATGGTTCTCTCCGTAAAGGTTTTGGTTAGTTAAAACAGATAGTTGGCGCAGCCTTGCGGCCTTGCTCACTCTTTGTTCCAAAGAGGTGGCTGGTTTATGGGGGAGGCAGCCGGGGATTTCAATGGTGAAGCGGCAAAAATTCCTGCTCAGCGCAGGCGGGAGTCGTCCTCGCGGCGGTATTCGCCTTCGATGATGTCGCTATCGTAGCGATAAGGCGCGTGGGTCGATGCGTTTTGATGGGGTGTATAGTGCTGTGCATAAAAACCAGTGCTGAGAAAACGCCGCACCAGCCAGCGACGCAGCGGCGGGATGAGCAGCGGGATGGCGAGCATGTCGGAGATGAAGCCGGGAAGGATCAACAGAAAGGCGGCCAGAGAGAGAGCAAAGCCCTCCAGTATTTCATCGGCGGGCAGCTCGCCGCGTTGCAGGCGTTGATCCAGCTTGGTCAGCGTGTTGAAACCCTGCAAGCGCAGCAAATTCATGCCGAGAATGCCCGCGCCGAGCAGCAGGGCGATGGTAGCAAAGCCGCCGATGGACGCACCCACACGGATGATGAACCACAGTTCGATCAAAGGCATGGCTAAGAGTAGCCATAACAACACACGCATGATTTGCTTGCCTCTTATGTATTTAAAATCGTATATCGGCGCTTATGTTGGCAAATGCGCGCAATTAAAAAAAGCAGTGAGTGCTTGCTGTAAATAGGCGACATCCTGTGCGCCTGCCAGTTCGCGGATGGAGTGCATGGCAAAAGTTGGCACGCCAATGTCTAAAGTTTTAATGCCGGTTTCTGCGGCAGTGAGTGGGCCGATGGTGCTGCCGCAACCCATATCAGCGCGTGCGACAAAACTTTGCACGGGGATATTTTTTTGCGCGCATAAATCGCGAAAAAAAGCCTGTGTGACGGCGTTGCTCGCGTAGCGTTGATTGGCATTGATTTTAATCACGGGGCCGCTATTCAACAGCGGGCCGTGTTTTTCATCGTGTTTTTCAGGGTAATTGGGATGCACGCCGTGCGCATTGTCGGCGGAGATCATCAGCGAGCGATGTGTGGTGCGTGCCAGAATTTCACTGCTGCCCAGCCAACGCTGCAAAACACTGGTGAGAAACGTGCCTTGTGCGCCGCAGCAGGAAACGCTGCCCACTTCTTCGTGATCGGTGCACACCAACATGGCCGGTTGTAAACCGTCGCAAGCCAGCAGTGCTTGCAGGCCGGCGTAGCAGCTCAGTAAATTGTCCAAGCGCGCGCTGGCAATAAAATCATTTTTCAGGCCGATGCAGCTGGCTTGTTGTGTGTCACAGGCGCTGATTTCAAAATCTAAAACCGCTTCTGCTTCGCAGTGCGGGTGTTCGTCCAACAATTGCGTGAGCAGTAGTTGCCGAAAATCTGTTTTTTCGTCAGCGGTTTGTGTGTGCAGCAACAGCGGCAATTCTTTTTGTGCATTCAGCGCGCGACCGTTGTTCACATCGCGATCCAAATGAATGGCAAGGCTGGGAATACAGGCAATCGCGCGCGAAAAATGAATCAGTGCCGTGGCAAGCGAGCCGTTGTTTTTGCGATAACTGACGCGGCCGGCGAGGGTGAGATCGCGATCAAACCACGGGTGTAACAAAACGCCGCCGTACACTTCTACGCTGAGTTGTGCGTAGCCTTGTCGCTGTAAATCGGGTTCGGGTTTGAGTTTCAGGCAGGGACTGTCGGTGTGTGCGCCGACCAAGCGTATGCCGCTTTGCGCTGGGTCTTGTTGCGAAGTGATAAACGCGATCAGCGAGGAATCATTGCGCGTGACTACATAACGGTTGCCTGCTTGAATTTGCCACACATCACTTTCATTCAGCGCGATAAATCCGGCGGCGAGCAGCGTTTGTTGCATCTGCTGCACAGCGTGAAAAGGTGTGGGCGAGGCGTTGAGAAACGCGAGAAAATTGTCGAGCGAGTGTTGAGTCATGGCGATAGGCAATTAGAGAATTGCCGCCATTCTAAACAAGGCTGTCTTACAGCGGATAGTGTGCAGGATAAGGCAGGTGAGCTGCGCCGCTATCCACTGCTGCGCGCGCAACGGCTGCCGACACACGCGACAACAAACGCGGATCCGTAGGCTTCGGCAAAATGTAATCGCGTCCAAACGCGAGGGGCTTACCGCCGTAAGCCGCAATAACAGAGGCGGGCACGGCTTCTTTGGTGATTTCGCACAAGGCGTGCACAGCGGCCATTTTCATTTCGGTATTGATTGCCGCTGCACGAACATCCAACGCGCCGCGAAAAATGAACGGGAAGCCGAGCACGTTGTTTACTTGATTGGGGTAATCCGAGCGGCCGGTGGCGATCAAGACATCGCTGCGCGCAGCCAGTGCCAACTCAGGGCGAATTTCTGGGTCGGGGTTGGAGCCGGCAAACACAATCGGCTTCTCTGCCATTTTTAACAACTGCTCAGAGCTGAGCAGATTGGGACCGGACAAACCGACAAACACATCCGCACCGGCGATGGCATCGTCCAGCGTGCGTGCCGCTGTTTCCACCGCAAAGCACTGCTTGTATGGTCCGAGACCTTGGCGTTCACTGTGGATCACGCCTTTGCTGTCCAGCATCAGAATATTTTCACGCGGCGCACCTGCGGCGATCAGGAGCTCGCAACTGGCGATAGCCGCTGCACCAGCGCCCAGAAAGACGATTTTTACCTTGTCCAGTTGCTTGCCCTGTACTTCCAGTGCGTTTAACAAACCGGCCAAGCCGACGATGGCGGTGCCGTGTTGGTCGTCGTGAAAAACGGGTACATCGCAGCGTTTAATCAACTCGGCTTCAATATCAAAGCACTCGGGCGCGCGAATATCTTCTAGGTTGATACCGCCAAAAGAGTTGGCGATCAGCGCCACGGCGTCGATAAAGCGCTCGCTGTCTTCGGTATCCACTTCAATATCAATAGCATTGATGTCGGCAAAACGCTTGAATAACAAGGCTTTACCTTCCATTACTGGTTTGCTCGCCATCGCGCCGAGATTGCCCAAGCCGAGGATGGCCGTGCCGTTGGAAATAACAGCCACTTGATTGCCCTTGCCGGTGTAGCGGTAGGCGAGGTCTGGGTTTTGCGCGATCTCGCGCACCGGCTCGGCTACGCCAGGGCTGTAGGCCAGCGACAAATCGCGCTGGTCATCGGCGGGCGTAGTCAGAACAGTGGCCAGCTTTCCTGGCGTCGGCAGGGCGTGGTAATCCAGCGCCGCTTGGCGCAAGTCGTCATCACACGGCTTTTTTACATCAAGCATGCCGTTGGATCCTGCCGGTTAGTAAAGAGGTAAGGGTTGAGAGGCAGGGCGAGAAGCCCTGCCGAGCGGTACAAAGTGCGGGACTTATTTCAAGCCGCGCGCGCCGAAACGCTGCTTGAAGCGGTCGATACGGCCGCCGGTTTCAGCCACTTTCTGGCGACCGGTATAGAACGGGTGGCAAGCGGCGCACACGTCGAGGTTGATGTCGCGGCACAGAGTGGAGCGAGTGGCAACGGTGTTACCGCAGCTACATTTCGCGGTGATTTCAGCGTACTTGGGGTGGATGTCAGTTTTCATGGTGGAGCGCTCCGGGTGTCGTGCCGCCATCAGCGCCAATAGCTGACACGGCAACAGGGAAAAACGGGACGCGCATGCTACCAGATGCCCTCGTGTATTGAAACTGCTACAGAGAAGCGCTCGCGAGTTAAGCCAGCATAAACAAAGGCTTGCCGGTCGATTGATTAACTGAGTGATTTTCTAAGGTAAAAGATTGAGAAAAACACTCGGTTATTGCACAATGACAATGTGTTCAATCAACGGGGTGGATGGTCGCCATGCGTCTCACAACGAAAGGTCGCTATGCGGTAACCGCTATGCTGGATTTGGCACTGCGCGCTGACAAAGGGCCGGTCAGCTTAGCGGAGATTTCAAGCAGGCAGGGCATCTCGCTGTCGTATCTGGAGCAGCTGTTTGCCAAGTTGCGCGGCAATGATTTAGTCAGTAGTGTTCGCGGCCCCGGCGGCGGCTACCGCTTGAGCCGTGATGCGGCGCTGATTTCCGTGGCGCAGATCATCGATGCGGTCAATGAGTCAGTAGATGCCACCAGTTGCGGCGGCGAAGGCGATTGTCAGCAGGGTGAGAGATGTTTAACACACGATCTCTGGTGTTTGTTGAGCGAGAAGATTCACGATTTTCTCGGTGCAATCACACTGGCGGGTCTCGTCAGCAGTCAGGGCGTGCAGGATGTATCGGCGCGCCAGCAACGCAAGTTGGATGAAGCGCGTCCCGTTACGGTATTGAGCGCGCGCACATCCGCGTGATCGTTGTCACCAGTAGAGAGAATGACCATGAAACTGCCTATTTATTTTGATTATTCCGCTACCACGCCAGTTGATCCGCGTGTGGCAAAAAAAATGATGGATTGCCTCACTTTGGATGGCAATTTTGGCAACCCCGCGTCGCGTTCGCATCTGTTTGGTTGGAAGGCAGAAGAAGCGATAGAAGAGGCGCGCAATCAAGTGGCAGCTTTGATTGGCGCAGACCCGCGTGAAATTGTTTGGACCTCGGGCGCCACCGAATCCGATAACTTGGCAATCAAAGGTGTGGCGCATTTCAACGAGAAAAAAGGCAAACACATCGTCACGTCAAAAATCGAACACAAAGCAGTGTTGGATACTTGCCGTCAGTTGGAGCGCGAAGGTTTTGAAGTTACTTATTTGGATCCGAGCTCTGATGGTTTAATCAGCGCACAGCAAGTGGAAGCGGCGTTGCGCCCAGACACCACGCTGGTGTCGATCATGCACGTCAACAATGAAATCGGCACGATCAACGATATTGCTGCCATCGGTGCCGTGTGTCGTGCCAAAGGTGTTTTTTATCATGTGGATGCTGCGCAGAGCGCAGGTAAAGTGCCGCTGAATATGGCTGAAATGCCGGTGGATTTGCTCTCGCTATCCGCACATAAAGTCTACGGTCCCAAAGGTATCGGTGCTTTGTATGTGGGTCGTAAGCCGCGCGTGCGTTTGGAAGCACAAATGCACGGCGGTGGGCACGAGCGCGGTATGCGTTCTGGTACATTGCCTACGCATCAAATCGTGGGCATGGGTGAAGCATTTCGTATTGCCGGTGAAGAAATGGCGACAGAAAATGCGCGCATTTTGGCCTTGCGCAATCGCTTACTGGCGGGTGTTAGCGACATCGAACAAGTGTTTGTTAACGGCTCGCTCGATCATCGCGTAGCCAGTAATTTGAATATCAGTTTTGCGTTTGTTGAAGGTGAATCTTTGATTATGGCGCTGAAAGATTTGGCGCTGTCTTCTGGGTCTGCTTGCACATCTGCTAGCTTGGAGCCTTCGTATGTTTTGCGTGCGTTGGGTTTGACCGATGAATTGGCACACAGCTCGTTGCGCTTCAGCATTGGTCGCTTTACTACGGAAGCTGACATCGATCACGCCGTGGCGCAACTGCGTCGCGCTGTTGGCAAATTGCGTGAATTGTCGCCGTTGTGGGATATGTACAAAGAAGGGATAGATTTGAATTCTGTGCAATGGGCTGCGCATT
>CAZHQZ010000003.1:0-23210 GCA_964534675.1 uncultured Pseudomonadales bacterium
CGCAGATCTTGTGTTGATTGTTCGATATGGTTTTGCAGGTTTTCTTGCCCTTCCACCAAGGCTTTGTGCATCGCAGTGATGGCGGCGTCGAGTTCGCACATTTCGCTGATGCTGTTGTCTGACAGCGGCTCGGCTGCGTCACCTTTACTCAGCGCTTTGGTATTGGCCACGATTTTTTTGATGGCATCTGTGAGACTATCGCCGAACAGCATGGCAAACCAAAAAGCGCCCGCGAGCACGATGAACACGATGCTGATATCCACCAGTGTGGTGCGGTATTTGTGCAGCATGATGAAACTTTGTGAAAACTCCAAACGCACCCAGCCCACGGGAGTATTGAGTGCTTTTGTGTTATCAATATGAATAGCGCCCGTAAAACGCGGTTGCTTAACAGGGATTACCAATTGCCGTGTATTTCCTGCGTTGAAATCCAAGGGTTCCGAGGTAAAAAGATTGGGCGAGTCTGGCCAAGGTGTGTGCAAAGGGCCTGCGTGTGCAACTTCTTTGTTGGCAGCATCGTAAACTGTGATGGCGCGCAACAAGGGATATTCCAAAGCTAGCTGTGCAGTATTTTCTAATGTGGCAATATCGCCATCGCGCAGCGCGCGGTATGCCTGCCGCGCAACTTGTTGGCTGTATACGCCGCTCATTTCGTTTTCGTATTGCGTGATGTCGCGCACCAACGCGTAAGTGAGATAAGCGCCGATCAACAGCGCGCAGACGATGCCCGGACCCAAGGCAAATGTGGTGATGTAAGTGCGCAGATTGCTGTGACGCATCATGGAGTTTGCTTTGTTGTCATGAGTGAAACCACGGTAGAATCCGCGACTGGTTATTATTGTGCAAGGCGGCTGTTGCGATGGATTATCCCACAATCGAAAGCTGTATCGGCAACACACCCTTGGTGCGTTTGCAGAGATTGGGACAAGGCAACAATAACCACATCTTATTAAAGCTGGAAGGTAACAACCCTGCCGGCTCCGTCAAAGACCGACCGGCCGCCAGCATGATTGCAGAAGCGGAGCGCAGTGGTCGCATCCAACCCGGCGATACTTTGATCGAAGCCACCAGCGGCAACACCGGCATTGCACTGGCAATGGTGGCGGCCATTAAAGGCTACCGCATTATTTTAGTGATGCCTGACAACATGACTGCCGAGCGCAAAGCGGCCATGAGTGCATACGGTGCCGAGTTGTTGTTGGTGTCGCAAGCGCAAGGCATGGAGGGCGCGCGCGATCTCGCCTTGCAAATGCAGAGTGAAGGGCGCGGCAAAGTGTTGGATCAATTCGGCAATCGCGATAATCCGCTCGCGCACTATCACGGCACGGGGCCAGAAATTTGGCGACAAACAGCAGGAACCGTGACGCATTTTGTCAGCGCGATGGGTACAACTGGCACCATCATGGGCACGTCGCGTTTTTTAAAAGAACAAAATCCTGCAATTCAAATTGTGGGTTTGCAGCCACAAGAAGGCGCTAGCATTCCCGGCATACGTCGTTGGTCACCAGAGTATTTGCCCAGTATTTTTGAAGCATCGCGCGTGGATGTGGTGATGGATATTGCGCAGGCAGATGCTGAGAGCACCATGCGCGACTTGGCGCGCAAAGAGGGAATTTTTTGCGGCGTTTCTTCTGGCGGCGCAGTAGCAGCGGCATTGCAGTTGGCGCAAACAGTGAGTGATGCAACTATCGTCACCATTATTTGCGATCGCGGCGATCGCTATTTGTCGTCCGGTATTTTTGGCAGTTAAGTCGTATGGTTAAGATTCGTGAAAATCACCCGTTGGAAGCCAACGGCGATGTTGATATTGAAGTGTGGCTGGCGAGTTTAGAAACGGCGCACAGTTTTTCGTCGGCACAAATTACACAGTTGCGCGCCGCGTGTTTAGCCAGTCGCAATGCGGAACAAACTCGCAGCGAATCGGATAAACGCTGGCAGGAAACCAGTTGTTTTCGTACCGGTTTGGAGATGGCCGATATTCTCGGCGAATTAAATCTGGATGCAGAAACGCTGGTGGCCGCCATACTCTATCGCGCGGTGCGTGAAGAGCGCATTCCACTGACCGATATTGCACAAACGTTTGGCGCGGAAGTGGCGACCTTGATCGAAGGTGTGTTGCGCATGGCATCGGTGAGCGCCATGCAAAGTTTGGGCGACGAAAATGTACTGGGGCGCAACGCCAATGTGCAGGTAGAAAACCTGCGCAAAATGCTGGTGGCGATTATTGATGACGTGCGTGTTGCCTTGGTCAAAATCGCTGAGCGCACCTGCGCGATTCGTGCGGTAAAAAATGCCTCAGAAGAAAAGCGTCGCCGCGTCGCGCGCGAGGTAATGAAAATCTACGCGCCACTTGCACACCGCTTGGGTATCGGCCATCTCAAATGGGAACTGGAAGATTTGGCTTTTCGCTATTTGGAGCCAGATGCTTACCGACACATTGCGCGTTTATTGGATGAGCGCCGTGTGGATCGCCAGCGGTTTATCGCCGCCGCAAAAACACAATTAGAAACAGCGTTACAGCAGGCGGGTATTACGCCGGACATCACAGGGCGCGCCAAACACATCTACAGTATCTGGCGCAAAATGCGCAATCGCGGCATTGGTTTTTCACAGGTGTACGATATTCGCGCGCTACGCGTGTTGGTGGCTACGGTACAAGATTGCTACACCGCGCTGGGTATTGTGCACGGTTTGTGGCGCAATATTCCCAATGAATTTGATGATTACATCGCCAATCCCAAAGAGAACGGCTATCAATCTTTGCACACCGCCGTGATCGGTCCCGAAGGCAAAGTGCTGGAAGTGCAGATCCGTACGGTTACCATGCACCAAGACGCAGAGTTTGGTGTGTGCGCGCACTGGCAGTACAAAGGTGCGGATAAAGTCAGCGAGCCAGGCGATCAAGCCAACAGTTATGAATCCAAAATTGAATGGCTGCGACAAGTATTGGCCTGGCACGAAGAAACCGGCGGCAACTTAGATTTGGTGAAGGAGTTGCGCACGGGAATTGTGCAAGATCGCATCTATGTTTTTACACCCGAAGGCCATGTGATTGATCTGCCCAACGGCGCGACGGCGCTGGATTTTGCGTATCACATACACACCGGCGTTGGGCATCGCTGTCGCGGTTGCCGCATCAACGGTCGCGTGCTACCGCTGTATCAAGTGCTGCACACCGGCGATCAAGTCGAAATTATTACTGGTAAACGCGAAGCGCCCAGCCGAGATTGGCTGACTTCCGGTTTGGATTATTTGCACACCGTGCGTGCGCGCAGCAGTGTGCAGCAGTGGTTTCGCCAGCAAGCTGCCGATGAGAATTTGGAGAGCGGTCGCGCAATTTTGGATCGTGCCTTTCAGCGGTTGGCGGTGTCGCCGCAATTGGATTTGGAATCTTTGGCGCACACTTTAGGGCATAAAAATCTGCACGAGTTGTATATTGCGATTGGCACGGGTGAGTGCAGCATGACGGCCGTGTTGGATGCTGCTATGCATTCCGGCAATGTGATGAGTCAGCCGGAATTGTTATTGGAGTGGGACGAGCAAGCAGAAAATTTGTCGCGCTCTATTGTGGGTGCAGAAGGCCATCAATTGCGTTTGGCCGCTTGCTGCAATCCCGCCGAGGGTGACGCGGTGGTGGGTGTGATTGATGCGGATAACACGGTGTCTGTTCATCAACAGTCTTGCGATCAAGCTCTGCAAATGCAGTTAGATCATCCCGAACAAATTATTGCCGTGAATTGGGGAAGTGCGCGCCGCAGTACATTTCCTGCCGCCATTGCTGTGCATGCCTACGATAGACGCGGTTTGTTGCGCGACATCAGCTCACTATTAGATAAAGAAGAAGCCAATGTCGTCCGTTTGGATACAGTGACCGATCAACAAACCAATTTGGTAGAAATGCATATCACCTTAGAGATAGAGAGCTTTCAATTGCTGAGTCGTTTGCTGGAAGCAATCAATCAGATTCCCAATGTGTACAAAGCCAGCCGACAGGTGTGATCTTTCTTCTATATATACATACTGGGCGAGGCCGCAGCTTGAGTAAGCAGTTTTAGCTGTGTAAGGTACGAACGTTTTCAAACAATCCTGCGGGGTGTAATAAAGTATGAGAGTAATCTTGTTGGGCGCACCGGGTGCTGGCAAAGGCACACAAGCAAAACTGATTATGGAAAAAATGGGCATTCCACAAATTTCTACCGGCGACATGCTGCGCGCTGCGGTTGCCGCTGGCACGCCACTGGGTTTGCAAGTGAAAGACATCATGGCATCCGGCGGTCTGGTGTCGGACGATTTGATTATTGCTCTCGTGAAGGAACGCATCACACAGCAAGATTGCGCAAAAGGATTTTTGTTTGATGGCTTTCCCCGAACGATTCCGCAAGCGGAAGCCATGCAGCGCGCGAATGTGCAAATTGATCGCGTGATTGAAATTGATGTACCCGATCAAGACATCATTAATCGCCTCAGTGGTCGCCGCGTGCATGAAGCATCGGGGCGTGTGTATCACGTTGAACACAATCCGCCCAAAGTGGCTGGCGTGGATGATGTCACGGGCGAGCCGTTAATTCAGAGGGCAGATGATACGGAAGCAACTGTGCGTAAGCGCTTGCAGGTGTATCACGAGCAAACGCGTCCGCTGGTGGATTTTTATCAGCAACACGGCGACGCAAATGTTTATCGCAATGTGCCCGGCGTTGGCAGCGTGGAGGAAATCAGCCGTCGCGTGCTGGCTGCCTTGCAGTGAAGCCTCGCGCAATTATTCTGGTTTATCTCGGCTCGCCTTCTGCGCCTGAGCCTGCGGCCATTCGGCAATTTCTCAATCTCTTCCTTTCAGATCCACGCGTGGTAGAAATACCGCGCTGGCTTTGGTTGCCTTTATTGCGCGCAGTGATTTTGCCTTTGCGCAGTAAGCGTGTGGCGAAGTTGTATCAGTCGATATGGACAGAGCAAGGTTCACCGCTTACCGCCATTACACAGCGCCAAGCCGAGCGCTTAGAAAAAACATTGCATGCGACAAATACATTAGTGCGCACTGCTGCGGTGTACGGCGAACCTTCACTGGCGCAACGCGTGGCTGAGTTGCGCAAGCAGGGCATTGAACAATTTTTAGTGTTACCGATGTACCCACAATATTCCGCCACCACCACGGCCGCTGTGTACGATCAGGTTGCGCAGATATTTGTGCAGCAACGTTATGTGCCGGATATACAGATCGTCAGGGAATATTGTTACCGCGACGATTACATTGCCGCATTGGCACAATCGATACGCCAACACAGAGCACAACACGGCACAGCGGATATGCTGCTGTTTTCTTTTCATGGCATTCCACAAGTCTGTGTTGATCGCGGTGACCCTTACTATGAACAGTGTCAGTACACAGCGCGCGCTGTTGCAGAGGCATTAAATCTCTCCGGCGCACAGTGGCGCATTGGTTTTCAGTCGCGCTTTGGGCGTGCGAAGTGGTTGCAGCCGTACACGGATGATGTGTTGGCATTGCTGCCAGCATCTGGAATTCGTCGCGTTGATGTGGTCTGCCCTGCATTCGCGGCAGATTGTTTAGAAACATTGGAGGAGATTGAACACGGCAGTCGGCGTTGTTTCAAAGATGCTGGCGGCGAATATTTTTCGCGCATCGACTGTCTCAATGATGCGGATGAGCACATCGCAATGTTGCGCGCGATCGCGAGTGAATACGGTTTCGGTGACACGAAAAAGTAAAAACAAAAGCTCGAAAGAAGCATTTCAGGAAAAATCGCCCAAAAAAATGAAAAAAAGTCCCTAATTGAGCAAAAAAACTGTTCCGAGTGGATGCAAAACTTGAAAAATTAAAATAATATCTGTGTCAAGCCCGTATGGGAGTGGTTACGAGCTTGTAGTATCTAACTATTAACACTACCAACCATTGAGGAATGAAACATGGCAAAGTCAAAAAAGAAAGCTCCAGCAAAGCGTAAGGCAGCAGCTAAGCCAGCTAAGGCACTGTCTGCTTCAGCAATCGTTAGCGCCCTGAAAGCCAAACTGGCTGCCAAGGCAGAAGCTGATCTGCAAAAAGCACAGGCGAAATTCGTTGCTAAATGGGCGAAGAAACGCGCTGCTGCTGATAAGAAGAAACTGGCCTCTGCTAGCAAGAAAGCTGCTAAGAAAGCTGCTGCTGCTGCTAAGAAAGCCGCTGCTAAAGCGAAAGTAGCAGAAAGAAAAGCTGCTGCTAAAGCGAAAGTTGCTGCTAGAAAAGCTGCTGCTAAAGCTGCTAAAGCCGCTAAAAAGCAAGCCAAGGCTGCTAAGAAAGCCGCCAAGCCAGCAAAAGCGAAGAAAGCTAAAGCCGCTAAGCCAGCAAAAGCGAAGAAAGCCAAAGCTGCTAAACCAGCTAAGAAAAAAGCTGGTGGCAAAAGAGGCCGTCGTCCATCTAAGAAGTAATGTTGTATTTGGACGGACAAAAGACCCCCGGCAACCCCGGGGGTTTTTTTTAGAGCGAGAAATCCTGTTGAAGAATGTATTGGCGATTGATACGGCGGGCGCAATTTGCAGTGTGGGAATACTCCGACACGACGGCCAGCGTTTTCTGCGTGCAGAACAATCTGCACAGTCGCACTCGCGCTGTATCTTGTCCACCATTGAGGCATTGTTGGGTGAGGCAGCGTTGTCCTTATCTGATTTACAACAATTAGTGTGGAATGCGGGCCCTGGCTCGTTTACCGGCATACGCATTGCGGCCAGCGTGGTGCAGTCATTGAGTTACAGCTTGCAGATTCCTTTTCTCTCGTTATCGGCATTGGAGATATTGGCGCAGGCTGCAGTGCGCACAGCTTGCGCTTCCTCTCATACAAACCAGCAACTCATCAAAGTGGCGATAGATGCACGGATGAACGGTGTGTATTGGGCAAGTTTTATTTATGCGCAAGGTGTTATACAGCGTGTGGAAGGTGATTGTTTACTGAGCAAAGATGCATTTGCAGCGCAGTGCGAGTTACTCGAGGATAGCGCGTGGGTGGTTGGCGACGCATGGCCATCTACCAAGTCGAGTGATTGTGTGAGTGCGACGATAGAAGATTTGCTGGCACTCGCTCAAACCAAGCCGATGCAAGATTGGCAGTATCGCGCTGAGGATTGCTTGCCAAATTATGTACAGTCGAGCATTAACTGGCAAAAGCGCACGCGGTATCAAACGCCTTAAAACAGATAGTCGTCACCTTTGTCGGTGGAGCTATCTCCCGTTGCACTGGGTATGCTGCCATTGTTGTCGCTTTCGCCGTTGCTGCGAAAAATTTCAAAATCATTATTGCTGTTGGCTGCGGGCTGTTCCGCGCCCGTGTGCGTTCTGACGGTGACTAAGCCCGCCGGTATAGTGCGCTCAATCACGGGTTGATCTTTTAATGCTTCTCGCATGTAGGCAATCCAGATCGGCAGTGCCGCCGTGCCGCCGTACTCGCGTTTGCCTAGCATAGTGTTGTCGTCAAAACCGATCCAAGCTGCCGTGGCGATAGCGGGGTTGTAACCGACAAACCACGCATCAGTCGGGCCATTGGTTGTGCCGGTTTTGCCGGCAATATCGGGACGATTGAGAACTGTGGCAGCGTGACCTGTACCGCGACGAATAACATCTTTCAACATGTCATCAATGATGTAAGCCGTTTGCTCGTCCACCACGCGCGGCGCGGGTTCGGTTGTGTTGTCAGTGGCTGTTTGCGAGGTCTGTTCGCAATCTGCGCAAGCGACTTTGTATTTTTGTTGAAAGACAACATGACCTTTAGGATCTGCAATTTGCTGCACCAAAAAAGGCTCTACTTTGAAGCCGCCGTTAGAAAGCGCGGTGTAAGCTGTGGCCATAGTGAAAGGGGTAAAAGCGTGCGAACCCAAGGCGAGAGAAAGATTGGGATCCATGTTGTGTATATCAAAACCAAAGCGCGGCAAGCTGTTAATCAAGGTTTTTACGCCGATACTTTGCAGCAATCGAATAGCGACCATGTTGCGCGATTGATACAGTGCCTGTCGCAGCGGAATCATGCCGAGATAACTGCCGCCATGGTTTTCTGGTCGCCACGGTTTTGACATGCCCGCCTCTTGAAAAACAATCGGCGCATCATTCACCAGAGAGGCGGGGGTGTAACCATTTTCCAGCGCTTTCAAGTAGATGAAGGGTTTGAAGCTGGAGCCGGGTTGCCGCAGTGCCTGTGTGGCACGATTGAATTTGCTGTAGGCAAAGTCGGTGCCGCCCACTAAAGCGATCACTGCGCCGGTTTTGCTGTCAAGCGATACTAGCGCTGCTTCCACACGCGGAATTTGGCCAATTTCCCAGGTGTTTTCTCCCGTGTTGCGCACGCGAATGAGATCGCCTACTTGAAAAGTTTGTGCAAAACTTTTGGGCGCAGGTGCAACATAATTTTCAGATTTGTAGGGCTGTAAGCGTTTTGCTTCAGCGGCGCTCCAGTTAATAGTCGCGCTGCGATTGTCGGGTAGCGCTAGCGTGATAGAAGATTTGCCAATGCCGGCAACAATCGCCGGTTCTAAATCATTTCCTTTTTCAAAATCGCGCAGCACAACAGACCAGTAACTCGGTATTTGTTTGGCGGGTAAAGGTGGTGAGGAAAAGTGTTTTTCTGCGCCGCGATAGCCGTGGCGTTTATCGTATTCAAGCGCGCCATCCCATACGGCTTGCCGCGCCACCAGTTGTAGGCGAGAGTCGACGGTAGTGCGCACGATATAGCCGCCGTTATAGGCTTCGCTGCCGAGTTTTTCGACAGCAAATTGTCGCGCCATTTCTGCAACGTAAGGCGCGTCGATGTCTGTTTTTAAACCGTGGTAGCTAGCTGTTTCTGGTTCGGCAATGGCTTTGTCGTAGGCAGGTTTATCGATATACCCCAGTGACAGCATGCGCCCTAAAATCCAGTTGCGGCGTATTAACGCGCGTTCAGGGTTCACCAAGGGGTTGTACTTGGATGGCGCTTTAGGGAGGCCGGCTAACATAGCCCATTGCGCGAGTGATAGTTGATCCAGCGTTTTGCCGTAATAAACGTATGCAGCAGATTGCGCGCCGTAGGCTTTGTGCCCCAAATAAATTTTATTGACGTAAAGACCGAATATTTGTTCTTTTTTTAGTGTTCTTTCAAGTTGTACGGATAGAAGAATTTCATTGAACTTGCGAATAAAGGTTTTTTCAGAACTGAGAAAAAAATTGCGCGCCAACTGCATGGTAATGGTGCTGCCACCCGAACGAATATGCCCGGTTTTAATCAGCTCGGCGGCAGCGCGCGCTAGGCCAGTTGGGTCAACCCCGCCATGGGTAAAAAAGCGGTCGTCTTCGGCGGCTAGTACCGCGTGTACGTAAAGAGAAGGAAGAGCCGAGTAGGGCAGGGGTTCTCGGCGCATTTCGCCAAACTCGCCAATCAATAGCCCATCTTTGCTGAGAATTTTGAGTGGTGTTTGCAGCTTGAGATCGAGAATACTGTCGATTTTGGGCAGTTGAGGTCCCAAATACAGGGTAAAACCACTGATTACAGCCGTGCCGGCCGCTAAAGCAAGCAGAATGCCTAGAACAGTAAACCGGATAAACCAGAGGATAAAACGCATCAAAATTCTTTTAAATCAGATAGTTGGATGGTCATTGTGAGAAAATATCGCGCGGGCAGCATTATAAGTGCGATTTTGTGAATTAGGTATCGGTTTGGGTGCTTGCAGTCTTTACTTAAAGTAATGTAGCATCACCTCGTCGTAAGTATCGGATGCAGATAGGAAAATGGCTATTTCAGGACTCTTCCAGAGAAAACAACCGCCGGTGCTGGGGCTGGACGTTAGTTCCACCTCGGTAAAACTATTGGAACTTAGCCGCAGTGCTGCTGGCTACCGCGTTGAAAGCTACGGTGTTAAACCGCTACCTCCGAGTGCTGTTGTGGAGAAGAATATCGCGGAACAGGATGCCGTCGCCGATGCCATTCGACGGGTAGTTCAGCAATCCAAAACCAAGCTGAAGCACGCTGCTGTGGCTGTGGCGGGTTCTGCGGTCATCACCAAAATTATTGAAATGCCTGCCGGATTGGACGGCGATGCCTTGGATCTTCAGATTCGTATGGAAGCGGATCAGTACATCCCTTATCCCATTGATGAAGTGGCTTTGGACTTTGAAGTAATCGGAGCCTCGCCAAATCAGACGGATCGTGTGGAAATTTTGTTGGCAGCTTGCCGCAGCGAAAACGTCGATAGCCGCAAAGATGCCATTGAGGATGCCGAACTTATCGCCTCTGTGGTGGATGTTGAAGCCTACGCCATGGAGCGGGCGTTTTCTTTGATTCTGCCGCAGTTGGGTGGCGGTGAAGATTCCATCGTTGCGATTGTGGATGTGGGAGCCACCATGACAACTCTGAATGTGTTGCATGGCGGCAAAATTATTTATACCCGGGAACAGTTGTTTGGTGGCAAGCAGTTAACAGAAGAAATTCAGCGCCGCTACGGTTTGTCTAACGAAGAGGCGGGGCTCGCCAAAAAACAAGGCGGTCTGCCAGACGATTATGAGAGTGAAGTGCTGCAACCTTTTAAAGATGCAGTGGTGCAGCAAATTACACGCTCTTTGCAGTTCTTTTTCTCTTCCAGCGATTTCAATGAAGTGGACTACATCGTACTCGCTGGTGGCGTGGCATCCATGGAAGGTCTCAGTGATTTGGTGCAGGACAAGTTGGGCACGCCAACAACCGTGGCCAATCCATTTGCCAATATGTCGGTGGCGTCTCGTATCAACCCTGTTGATCTGAGTAATGATGCGCCTGCCTTAATGATTGCGACAGGCTTGGCCTTAAGGAGTTTTGACTGATGGCCACAAAAATTAACCTGCTCCCTTGGCGAGCCGAGCTGCGGGAGCAAAAAAAGAAAGAGTTCTTGGCTGTTTTGGGTGCAAGCGCTGTTGTCGGGCTGCTTGTTTTTGCTGTGTGGTATATGACGATCGCAGGCTTAATTGATCATCAAAAGCAGCGCAACGAAAAAATCCAAAATGAAATTTCTTTATTGGATCAGAAAGTCGCTGAAATTGAATCGTTGAAAAAACAGCGCAATGACATGATCGATCGGATGAAAGTTATCCAGAGTTTGCAGGGTACGCGCCCGTTAATTGTGCATATTTTTGATGAATTGGTGAATAAACTGCCGGATGGTGTTTTCTTTACTCGCGTTGAAAGAAAAGGAGACAAAATACTCATCAGTGGCACGGCGGAGTCCAATAACAGAGTGTCCACGCTAATGCGAGATCTGAATAATTCAGAGTGGATGAGAAACTCGGTACTGACCAAGGTGCAGGCTAATCCTTCATTTGGCGAACAAGGAACGGATTTTGACCTCAGTGTTGATGTCATTTTGCCGGATAACGATAAGAAAGATAACGCGAAAAAAGAGGGTGCAAAATAATGTCACTCCAAGAAAATTTAGAGAAACTCCAGAATGATTTCAGTAATTTGGATCCAGAAAATATGGGTTCATGGCCGTTGCCGGTCAAAATCGTTTGTTGGGTACTGACAGCAGTTATTGTCGTTATTCTTTCGTATCAGTTTGTGTTGCGCGATCAAACGGAATCGCTAAACCAAGAGATTCAAAAAGAGCAGACGCTGCGTACTAGCTTTGAAAGCAAGGTGCGTGATGCGGCTAATCTGGATGCCTACCGAGCGCAGATGAAAGAGATGAAAGAATCATTTGATGCTTTAGTGTTGCAGCTTCCCAAAGACACGGAAGTCCCTGGGTTGTTGGACGATATTTCTAACACAGGGCAGTCCAGTGGTCTGAACATTGAGTCTATTAAGTTGCTGCCAGAAAAGAAGGCTGATTTTTATGTCGAACTGCCAATTGATATTCAAGTGAGCGGTGGATACCACGACTTTGGTACATTCGCTAGCGGCATCGCAGGATTGCCTCGTATCGTAACCTTGCATGATTTTGTCATTGCACCTTCTGGCGCAACAACTTCTGCCAATAAAACAACCAAAAACGATAGCGGTGATGCTCGTGGTAGTGAGGAGTTGACCATGACGATCACCGCAAAAACGTATCGGTATGGTAATTCGTCATCTGGTGATGCTGCCAAGAAAGGCAAGGATGGTGGCAAGTGAAAATAAATAATTCAAAAGTATTGATGGCAAAGCTTATTGCTGTGACGTGCGCTTCGCTGTTGGTAGTGGGATGCGGCGATAGTGGTTTGTCTGATTTGGATAGCTACATGCAAGAGGTGAGGCTAAAACCAGTTCCTCCTATTGAGCCTATTCCAACATTTCCTCAATTTGATACCTTCGCGTACAAAGCCTCTGGAAAACGCAGCCCCTTTGAAAAACCTCAGGCTTTGGTTGAGATCGAAATTGACGGCGATAAGGTGACAGGCGGCGCTGTTGTTAAGCCTGATGAGTTGCGCCCTAAAGAATACCTTGAACAATTCAATATCAGCTCGATCACGATGGTGGGTACTGTTACCAAAGATGGAGTGATGTGGGGGTTGGTAGATGACGGCACATCTAATATTCATCGCGTGCAAGTGGGTAACTACATGGGACGCAATCACGGAAAAATTTATCACATTGATAAAGGGCGAATTGATCTGAAGGAAATCGTGCCCAATGGGCCGGATCAATGGGTGGAGCGTCCTAAGACGCTGCAATTACGCGAATCAGCAGAACAATAAGTATCTGGGTAAAACAAAATGACATATCAGTTAAATAAAACTGGAAAGGAAAGGGGTGGCCTTGTGAAAAATATGAAAAAAATATTGGTGGCGACTACGCCTATCCTGTTTTCTTTCTGGGCGATAGGAGCGCAAGCTACTACGCTGAAAAATATTTCATTTGCTTCGCTGCCTGGTGACAGGTTTGAAGTAAAAATGGATTTTGATTCCAAGCCGCCAGAGCCTAAAGGCTACAACATTGATAAGCCTGCGCGCGTTGTGATGGACTTTGAAGGCGTTGAGAGTGCGCTGAAAGAGAAGAAATTTCCCCTGTCGTTTGGCAGCGCCAAGAGCGCCAATGTGCTTTCCGATGGCGGCAGAACGCGTTTGATTTTGAATATGACGCAACTGGAAACGTATAAAACACGTTTCGATGGCAACAGTTTTGTGATGACTGTTGGCAAAAATGAGATTCAAGAAGTCAACAAAAAAGGCGCAAGTTTGGCCGAAAGAATTACTTCAGATAATTCTAGTTACGGCTCTGCTATTAAAGATGTTGACTTCCGTCGCGGTGAGAACGGCGAAGGCAAAGTTGTTATTTCAATGACAGACCCTAACGTGAATGTAGGTGTCGAAGACACAGGCAATCAAATCACGGTGAATTTTGGCGATACGCAGTTACCAGCGACACTGAGAAGAAAGTTGGATGTCACCGATTTTGCAACGCCTGTGCAGTCGGTGTCGTCTGATTTGAGTGGTGGCAATGCGGTATTTACCATCAAGGCAACAGGTAACTATGACTACATGGCTTATCAGACAGACAACCAGTACGTCATCAGCGTCAAACAATTGTCGGCTAAAGAGCAGGAAGAACGATCACAGAAATTTAATTATGTGGGTCAGAAGTTGTCGCTCAACTTCCAAGACATTCCCGTGCGCTCCGTGTTGCAGTTGATTGCCGACTTTACCGAGTTGAACTTGGTGGCTAGCGATACCGTAGAAGGCAAAATCACCCTGCGTTTGGATAACGTGCCTTGGGATCAAGCCTTGGATTTGGTGTTGAAAACAAAAGGTTTGGATAAGCGCCAGGTGGGCAACGTATTGATGGTGGCGCCTGCTGCTGAAATCGCGACCCGCGAGCGTGAAGAAATTGAAACCGCCAAGCAGATGAGAGAATTGGCACCTCTGCGCACGGAGTTTGTCCAAATTTTGTATGCAGATGCCAAAGATGTTTACAAACTGTTTGAGAAAAAGAGTAGCGGAGGTAAGAGTGCTGATGGCGAGGAGAGCTTGTTGTCAGCGCGTGGCTCGGCAACGCTGGATACCAGAACAAATTCCATCACAGTGCACGATACTGAAGAAAAAATTCAGCAGATTCGCGATTACATCAAACGTATTGATATTCCCGTGCGCCAAGTGTCGATTGAAGCGCGTATCGTAAAAGCCACATCAGGTTTCCGTGAAGACTTGGGCGTGATGTGGGGGCTTGATCTCAGTGCGAAAGATGCATTTGTCAATGGCTCAATTAATAACGTATTGAATGCTAATAATGCTGTTTTTAGAAAAAGAGGTGATAAAAGCGGTTCGTATATTGACCCAGATGATCTAGACATTATCAAAACACCAACGGGTGCAGACTCGATGGTGGTGGATATGCGTGCCAAGCCAGAAGAAGGTGATCCAGGCTCGTTTTCTATCGGTTTGCTGGGAAATGATGGCTGGTTAGCTGTAGAACTGTCGGCTCTGGAAAAAACAGGCAAAGGTGAGGTGGTTTCGCAACCTAAAGTGATCACCGGCGATAAGCAGAAAGCCGTTATCAAAAGTGGTCAAGAAATTGGCTACCAAGAAGCTACCTCAAGTGGTGCTTCTACAACATCCTTCAAAGAAGCGGTGTTGAAGCTCGAAGTAACACCACAAATTACGCCGGACGACCGCATCATCATGGATCTCGTAATTAACAAAGACAACATTGAAAGTTTTGTGGCAGGTATTCCTGTTATTAGCACCACAGAACTGACGACGCGTGTTCTGGTGAATAACGGTGAAACCGTGGTGTTGGGTGGTATCTTCGAAAATGAAACAGTGGATGAATTGAAGAAGATTCCTTTCCTCGGTGATTTGCCGCTGGTAGGGCGTTTCTTCCGTAACACGTCGAAGAGCGATAACAAGACAGAGCTGCTGATTTTTGTAACACCGCGCTTGCTGCAGGATCCGCTCGCCGATAAGCGTTAATGTCTGAGTGCGATAGTTTTATTCAGTCTGTTGCAGTCGCATTACCGGATGCCAGTTTGCCAAATGTGTATCTTGTCGGTCCCATGGGGGTCGGCAAGACAACTGTCGGCAGAGCCTTGGCTGAGACTCTCCATCTCAAGTTTGTTGATGTTGATAGAGAGATCGAGCGCCGTGCCGGCGCAGATATTCCGTGGATCTTTGACGTAGAAGGCGAAGCTGGCTTCCGCCTGCGCGAATCTCGAGCCTTAGAGGAAATTGCGTTGCAGTCGGGTCAGTTGATTGCAACCGGTGGAGGGATTGTGCTGGCCGAGGCCAATCGGCAAGTGATTAACAAAGCTGGTTTTTGTGTCTATTTGAAAGCCGAGTTGCAGCAGCTTGTGCACAGAATTGGTCGGGACAAAAAGAGACCGTTGCTGAGAAACGGTAATCCCCGCGAAATATTACAAAAAATCCTAGAAGAGCGTGAGCCGCTATACATGGAAGTGGCGGATTGTGTGGTGCAAACCAGCGCTAGACCTATGCGCCATGTGGTGCGCGAAGTTATTCGGCTATACCGGTTGCATTATAATCAGTGACCGTATTTTTGCCGTGATGAGTGTGTTCTTGTGAAATCTCTCTCCGTTGCATTGGGCGACAGATCCTATCCCATTTATATTGGAAGTGGATTGCTCAGTGACGCTGCTCATTTGCTGCCTTATGTAGCAGCCAGACAAGTTTTGATTGTCACCAATGATCGCGTAGCGCCTTTGTATTTGGAAAAAGTTAAGCAGCTTTTTGCGGGTTTGATTTGCCATGTAGTAGTGCTGCCCGATGGTGAAAAATATAAAAACTTGGAAACGCTGAATCTTATTTTTGATACATTGATTCGTGAAAAGCACAACCGTACCACGACGCTGGTGGCGCTGGGTGGTGGTGTGGTCGGCGACATGACGGGCTTTGCGGCGGCGTGCTATCAGCGCGGCGTATCATTCATTCAAATTCCCACGACCTTGCTGGCGCAAGTGGATTCCTCCGTGGGAGGAAAAACAGGAGTGAATCATCCGTTAGGGAAAAATATGATTGGCGCATTCCATCAGCCAGAATGTGTGTTGATTGATGTGGACACTCTGAATACGCTGCCTGACCGCGAATATCGCTCGGGTTTAGCAGAAGTTATCAAATACGGTTTGATTAACGACAGAGATTTTTTTGCTTGGCTGCAAAAAAATGTGGATTCTTTGTTGCGCAGAGATCCGGATGCGTTGATTTACGCCATTGAATGCTCTTGCAGCAATAAATCCAAGATCGTCGCGATAGATGAAAAAGAAACGGGCGTGCGTGCGCTATTAAATTATGGTCATACCTTTGGGCATGCGATAGAGGCTTGGCAGAACTACACGGGTTTTTTGCATGGAGAGGCGATTGCTGTCGGCTCGGTTATTGCGGCGGAATTGTCGCTGAGGCTGGGTTTGCTGTCGCAAAAAGATTGTGATGCGGTGCGCGCAATTATCGAAGCATTGGGCTTGCCAACGGCGGTTCCTACAGGCATGACAGGCGAGATATTTATTGATTTTATGCAGCGCGATAAGAAGGTGTTAGACGGCAGTTTGCGATTGATTTTGCTGGAGTCTATTGGGCAAGCGGTTATTAAAGAGGCGGTGCCAGTTGCTCAAATTATGCAAGCCATTGATGCCTGTCGCGAAGCAGGGCGGTAGCCGACAGTGAAAGATTATCCTGCTAGAAAAGAGCCGTTTGTTTCTGAGAACACAGTGACGGATGGCGAGTCCATGTTTGCGGATGACTCCCCCAGCGTATTTACAACAGATAACCGGCGCGATTATTTGGCATCATCCAATCAAGCCAAGCGCACTTCGCTGTTGCCTTTGCTGCTGATTGCGGGCGTTTGTTTGGTAGGTGTGTTGTGGTTGGCGAGTCGCAACGGTAGCGATGCATCGCAGCCTGTTGTTTTGCAGCCATTGCCTGTTACTCCTAGCCAAGAGAGTCCTCCTGCGCCTGTGCCCGCGCCAAATACTGTGGTGCCTCCTGCCGCGATGGCGCTTCCAACGCCGGAAATCGCTGTTATCAAGGAACCCATAGTGCAGCAACAGCCGCCAGTCGAGGCAAAACCTGTTGCGCCTCCCAAAATCGAACCTCACAAAGCAGCGATTGAACCGGTTGTCGCGCAGCTCGCGCCCAAGAAAAAGGCGGCGCCGGTTGTTGCGGTGAAAGCGGTGAAGCCGGTGAGTTGGAAGGCCAAGCCCGATAACTACACGGTACAGTTGATTGCCGCTTACAGTCAGCAAGGCGTTGAGCGTATCAAAGCGCAGTTACCCGCTGCACTCCCCAGTGCTATTTATAAAACAACTAAGGATGGTAAACCTTGGTTCATTCTGGTCTACGGCTCCTTTGCCACTAAGCAGGAAGCTCAGAACGCTCAGTCTCGCCTGCCAAGCGCCCTGCAAAAAGGCGTGAAGCCTTGGGTGCGCAAACAGGGCGAGGTTTTCGCGCAATAGACTGGTAGTACTGCACTTTTTCCTTCACAAGAGGTGGGTTTTTTCGCTAGAATCGCCCCCCCTTGTCCTCCCACCAATGTTTTAAACCACTCTAGTTAGTAGCGGAGAAGAGTTATGCGTGCGCGCGGCTTATACAACCCGTCCAATGAACACGATGCCTGCGGTATCGGGTTTGTCGCCCATATAAAAGGCCAAAAGAGCCATTCGATTATTGAGCAAGGCTTACAGATTCTGGAAAACCTTGAGCATCGCGGAGCCGTGGGTTCTGATCCGTTGATGGGCGATGGTGCGGGCATTCTAATCCAAATTCCTGACCAGTTTTACCGCGAAGAAATGGCCAAACAGGGCGTGAACCTGCCGCCCGCCGGTGAATACGGCGTGGGCATGGTGTTTCTGCCGAAAGAATCGGCTTCGCGTATTGCCTGCGAGCAAGAAATTGAGCGCGCCGTGCGCAATGAAGGACAAGTGATTTTGGGATGGCGTGACGTACCGGTCGATATGGCTATGCCCATGTCGCCCACCGTGCGTGCCAAAGAGCCTGTTATCCGCCAAATTTTTATCGGTCACAGCCAAAATGTCTTGGTGACGGATGCGCTAGAGCGCAAGCTGTACGTTATCCGCAAGTCGTCCGGTCACGCGATTCAGTCCTTGAAGTTGCGTCATGGCAAGGAATTTTTTGTGCCGTCGATGTCGGCACGCACGGTCGTTTACAAAGGTTTGTTGCTCGCTAATCAAGTCGGTGTTTACTACAAAGATTTGCAAGATCCGCGCTGCGTATCCGCATTGGCGCTGGTGCATCAACGCTTTTCTACCAACACTTTCCCAGAATGGCCGCTGGCGCATCCGTATCGCATGATCGCGCACAACGGTGAAATTAATACCGTGAAAGGCAATTTCAACTGGATGCGCGCGCGCGAAGGTGTGATGAAATCTGCTGTACTCGGTGATGATTTACAGAAATTGTTCCCGCTGATTTATGAAGGGCAGTCCGATACTGCGTGCTTTGATAACGCGCTGGAATTGCTGGTGATGGCGGGCTATCCGATTGCGCAGGCGATGATGATGATGGTGCCGGAAGCGTGGGAAAATCACACGTTGATGGATGAAAATCGCCGCGCATTTTACGAATATCACGCGGCGATGATGGAGCCGTGGGATGGTCCTGCTGCCTTGGCATTTACCGATGGTCGCTACATTGGCGGTACCTTGGATCGCAACGGTCTGCGCCCAGCGCGTTTTATTGTCACCGATGATGATTTAGTGGTGATGGCATCAGAGTCTGGCACTCTGCCAATTTCCGACGCGAATATCACCAGAAAATGGCGCTTGCAGCCAGGAAAAATGTTCCTGATTGATTTGGAAGAAGGCCGCATTATTGGTGATAAAGAATTAAAAGACACTTATGCCAGTGCGAAACCTTACAAAGCATGGATCAATTCTGTGCGTATCAAATTGGAAGAATTGAAGGCGGCGGATGCTGCTGTTGATACGTCAGTTGTCAGTTTGTTGGATCGTCAGCAAGCATTTGGTTATACGCAAGAAGACATCAAAACTATTTTGTCTACGATGGCGCAAAACGGCGAAGAAGCCACCGGCTCGATGGGTAATGACTCGCCGCTGGCGGTAATGTCCGATAAATTGAAACCGCTGTACAACTACTTCAAACAGTTATTCGCGCAGGTTACCAATCCACCTATTGATCCAATTCGTGAAGCGATGGTGATGTCCTTGGTGTCTTTCATCGGTCCGAAACCGAATTTGTTGGACACCAATAACATCAACCCGCCTCTGCGTTTGGAAGTGTCGCAGCCGGTGTTGGATGTGGCGGATATGCAGCGTATTCGCGGCATTGATGCATTGACTGGCGGCAACTTCAAATCGTTCGAACTCAATATTTGTTACCCCGTTGCGTGGGGCAAAGAGGGTGTGGAGGCGCGCTTGGCTTCGCTGTGTGCCAAAGCGGTTGATGCGATCAAAGATGGTTACAACATTTTGATTGTGTCTGATCGCAAAATGGACGCAGAACACGTTGCAATTCCCGCGTTGTTGGCAACGGCCGCTATTCATCAGCACTTGGTGAGAAAAGGTTTGCGCACAGCTACGGGTTTAGTGGTAGAAACAGGTTCAGCCAAAGAAGTGCATCACTTTGCTTTGTTGGGCGGTTACGGTGCAGAAGCGGTTCACCCGTATTTGGCGATTGAAACATTGGCAGAATTGGCGAACGGTTTGCCTAGCGAATTGACTGCTGAAAAAGCGGTTTACAACTTCAAAAAAGCGGTTAACAAAGGCTTGATGAAAGTCATGTCCAAAATGGGCATCTCGACTTACATGTCTTACTGCGGCGCGCAAATTTTTGAAGCAATTGGCTTGAATCGCGCCTTGGTGGACAAATATTTCACCGGCACACCTTCCAATGTAGAAGGCATCGGTTTGTTTGAAATTGCTGAAGAAGCGATTCGTCTGCACAAACAAGCATTTGGCAACGATCAAGTGTTGGCTTCTATGTTGGATGCGGGTGGTGAATACGCGTTCCGTGTGCGCGGTGAAGAGCATATGTGGACGCCGGATGCGATTGCTAAATTGCAGCATTCCACCAAAACCAATAGTTACAGCACTTACAAAGAGTACGCGCAGATCATTAACGACCAAAGCCAGCGTCACATGACGCTGCGCGGTTTGTTTGAGTTCCGTTTCGACAAAACGCAGCCCATTCCTGTGGAAGAGGTGGAGCCGGCAAAAGAAATTGTGAAGCGTTTTGCTTCCGGTGCAATGTCGCTGGGCTCTATCAGCAGTGAAGCGCATACCACCTTGGCCGTGGCGATGAACCGTATCGGCGGTAAATCGAATACCGGTGAAGGCGGTGAAGATCCATTGCGTTATCGCAACGAACAGAAAGGTGTGGCGATTAAAGATGGCGACACCATTGCATCGGTGATCGGCAGTGATCGCATCGTGGCGGATATTCCGCTGCAAGCGGGTGATTCACTGCGCTCGCGCATCAAGCAGGTAGCCGCAGGGCGCTTTGGTGTCACGGCGGAATATTTGAACTCTGCCGATCAAATCCAAATCAAAATGGCGCAGGGCGCAAAACCGGGTGAAGGCGGACAGTTGCCAGGCGGAAAAGTGTCTGATTACATCGCGCAGCTGCGTTTTTCTGTGCCGGGTGTGGGTTTGATTTCACCGCCGCCGCATCACGATATTTATTCCATCGAAGATTTGGCGCAGTTGATTCACGATTTGAAAAACGCCAATCCGCGCGCTGATATTTCTGTGAAATTGGTGGCAGAGGTGGGCGTTGGAACTGTTGCTGCTGGTGTTGCCAAAGCGAAGTCAGACCACTTGGTCATTGCCGGTCACGACGGTGGTACAGGCGCGTCACCATTGTCTTCTGTAAAACACGCTGGTGCGCCGTGGGAATTGGGTCTCTCTGAAACGCAACAGACCTTGGTGCTCAACGGTTTGCGTAGCCGTATTCGCGTGCAAGCTGATGGCCAAATGAAAACCGGCCGCGATGTGGTGATTGCCGCATTGTTAGGTGCGGATGAAGTCGGTTTTGCCACTGCGCCCTTGGTGGTGGAAGGCTGCATCATGTTGCGCAAATGCCATTTGAATACTTGCTCCGTGGGTGTGGCCACGCAAGATCCTGTGTTGCGCAAAAAGTTTTCTGGCAAACCTGAGCATGTGGTGAACTATTTCTTCTTTGTAGCCGAAGAAGCGCGTCAAATTATGGCGCAATTGGGTATGCGCACTTTTGATGAATTGATTGGCCGTGCAGATTTGTTGGATAAATCCAAAGCGATTACACATTGGAAAGCCAAAGGTTTGGATTTCAGCAAATTGCTGTATCAACCCAAAGTGGCAAGCGTTGCGGAGCGTTACCATGTTGAGAATCAAGACCACGGTCTTGATAAGGCGCTGGATAACGAGCTGATTGCAAAATCGGCGGCGGCTTTGGAAAAAGGCACTAAAGTTTCTTTTGTGTCGCCGGTAAAAAATCTCAACCGCACCGTGGGCACGATGCTGTCCAGTGAAGTGGCAAAACGCTACGGCCATGCAGGCTTGCCGAATGACACGATACATATTGAATTGCAGGGCACGGCGGGACAGTCTGCCGCTGCATTTTTAGCGCACGGCATCACGCTGGATTTGGTGGGCGAAGGTAACGATTACGTCGGCAAAGGTTTATCGGGCGGCCGCGTTATTGTGCGCCCCAATAAAAATTTCCGTGGTGTCGCTTCTGAAAACATGATTATCGGCAACACCGTGTTGTACGGCGCGATTGCCGGCGAAGCGTATTTCAGTGGCGTGGCGGGCGAGCGTTTTGCGGTGCGCAATTCCGGTGCGGCGACTGTTGTTGAAGGCGTGGGCGATCACGGCTGCGAATACATGACCGGCGGTACAGTGGTGGTGTTGGGTGATACCGGTCGCAACTTTGCAGCGGGTATGTCTGGCGGCATCGCTTATGTGTATGACCCAGCGGGCAACTTTGCCAGCAAGTGCAATATGGACATGGTGAAACTGGAGCCGGTGTTGACGGTGGCAGAGCAAGACAAACAAGTCGAACGCACTATGTGGCACAGCGAGCAGCGCGGCGAGCAAGGCGTGGAAGATGAGGCTTTGTTAAAGAGCTTGATTGAACGTCACGCTAAATACACAGGCAGTGAGCGCGCGCAAGAAATCCTGAAAGATTGGGACAGAAGTCGCGGCTTGTTCGTCAAAGTATTTCCCAATGAGTACAGACGCGCGCTGCGCGAAATTAACGCGGCAGCGAATGCCGTTGCTGAAAAACCAAGAGTTTCTGCTTGAGTATTTAATACACAATCAGAATCACATTTGGGCATAGAGGTTTTGGGTATGGGTAAAGTGACAGGTTTTATGGAGTTTGAGCGTCAAAAAGACGAGTACGGCGAAGTTGCCGAGCGCCTCAAGCATTACAAAGAATTTGTGATTCCAATGACGGATGAAAAGGCCACCGTACAAGCAGCGCGCTGTATGGATTGCGGCACGCCGTTTTGTACAACGGGCTGCCCCATCAACAATATCATTCCTGATTGGAATGATTTGGTGTACACAGGTAACTATCAGCAAGCGTTGAACACCTTGCATTCCACCAATAATTTTCCTGAATTCACGGGACGTATTTGCCCAGCGCCTTGCGAAGCGGCTTGCACTTTGAATGTGAATCGCGACGCGGTAGGTATCAAATCCATTGAGCGCTTTATTGCCGAAAAAGGCTGGGGTAATGGATGGATTGTGCCGCAGCCCGCTGCTCAAAAAACAGGTAAAAAAGTGGCGGTGGTTGGCTCTGGTCCTGCGGGCTTGGCAGCGGCGCAGCAGTTGGCGCGTGCGGGTCATGCTGTCACTGTGTTTGAAAAAAATGATCGTATTGGCGGTTTGATGCGCTACGGCATCCCAGGCTTCAAAATGGAAAAATCCATCATTGATCGCCGCATGGAGCAAATGAAAGCCGAAGGCGTAATATTCCGTACAGGCGTGTTGATAGGCAAAGATTTTCCTAGCACAGTCAATAATTGGTCAAAAGAAACGATTTCGCCTGAGCAACTACAGAAAGATTTTGATGCAGTGATTATGGCCGGTGGCGCAGAAATGCCGCGCGATTTACCAGCGCCAGGTCGCGAATTGCAAGGTATTCATTTTGCGATGGAGTTTTTGCCGCAGCAGAATAAAGTGGATGCTGGTGACAAAGTATCCAATCAAATTCTTGCCACGGACAAGCATGTGGTGGTGATTGGCGGTGGCGATACCGGTTCGGATTGCGTGGGTACATCCAACCGTCACGGTGCGTTGAGCGTGACGCAGTTGGAAGTGATGCCTAAGCCGCCAGAGCAAGAAAACAAACC
>CAZHQZ010000003.1:23310-30078 GCA_964534675.1 uncultured Pseudomonadales bacterium
CTGCCGCGCTAGCATTTGTCTGCCATCTTTTGTACAAAGGCCGCTACTGCGGCCTTCTTTTTTTCGATAGTACACAGAGTGATTTTGTTATGAGCGAATTAAAAAATGATCGTTTTTTGCGCGCGTTGCTGAGACAGCCCGTCGATATGACCCCTGTGTGGATGATGCGCCAAGCGGGGCGCTATCTGCCGGAGTACCGCGCAACACGTGCCAAGGCGGGTGATTTTCTTGCGCTGTGCATGAATCCTGAATTGGCCTGTGAAGTGACGCTGCAGCCTTTGCGTCGTTATGCACTGGATGCCGCCATTCTCTTTTCAGATATTTTGACCATTCCTGATGCAATGGGTTTAGGTTTGTTTTTTGAAGAAGGTGAAGGCCCGCGTTTTCGTAAAACGATTCGTACCGAAGAAGATGTCGTGCAACTAGAGGTCATCAACCCAGCAAAAGATTTGCCCTATGTGTTGGATGCGGTGAAGTTAATTCGTCGAGAGTTGAATGGCGCGGTGCCTTTGATTGGTTTTTCTGGCAGCCCGTGGACGCTGGCAACCTACATGATTGAAGGCGGATCCAGTCGTGATTTTTCTCACGCTAAAAAAATGTTGTATGACACGCCGGCCTTGATGCATCAATTGTTAGCAGTGTTGGCTGATTCTGTGGCGGCATATCTCAATGCACAAATTGCCGCAGGCGCACAGGCAGTGCAGATTTTTGATACTTGGGGTGGTGCGCTGAGTCATGCGGCGTATGAAACATTTTCGCTGGCCTACATGACCAGAGTGGTTAAACAGTTGCAGCGCGAACATGAAGGACGAGCCGTGCCGGTTATTTTGTTTACCAAAGGCGGTGGGCAATGGTTGGAGGCGATGGCGGCATCGGGCTGTGATGCGCTGGGCGTGGATTGGGCAGTGGACATGGGGCGTGCGCGTCAGCGTGTGGGCGATACCGTGGCTTTGCAGGGCAATATGGATCCGGCGATCCTGCGCTCCTCGCCACAGGCGATACGCACGGAAGTGCAGCGCATCATCGACAGCTTTGGCGCACATGCAGGGCATGTGTTTAATTTGGGACACGGCATCACGCCAGATGTACAGCCAGAGCACGCTGGGTGTTTTATTGACGCGGTTCATGAATTTTCTCAACAAAAATAAACATTTACTGCTGGCAAAGCCTTTGCACTGCCGCTGAAAAACGGTAAATTGACCGCAGAAATAATGAAGAACAGGCGATCTACCCAAGGGAGTTCAGCGTGTCAGGTATTAAACAGGTAAAAGTCGATGTCAATGAGTTAATCATTGGCATGTATGTATCAGGGTTGGATAGACCTTGGTCGCAAACGCCGTTTCCACTGCAGGGCTTTTTCATCCGTCAACCGGATGAAATTGACCAACTGCGTTTGTACTGCAAATACGTTTTGATCGACGTGCAGCGCGGCAAGCAGCCCGTCGCTGTCAAACACGCCACCCTAGAAAAGAAAGCAGGCGGTGCTGCGGCTGATGCGGCAGAGACGCGCCAGCGCCAACAGATCACCGCTGCACCCCTCAAATTGCGCCACAATTTTTACAGCGATCCTGTGGCGTTGAAAAAAGAAAACGTTGCCGCCGAGAAACTGCACGGCGATATAAAAGCCAATCTCAATGAAATCATGAGCAGTGTTGGTCAAGGTGGCACGGTTGAAGTTAAGAAAGCCACACAACTGGCCAGCCAAGTGGTGGATTCTGTTGTGCGCAATCCCGACGCGTTTTCTTGGTTGTCGCGTATTCGCGACAAAGATGAATTTACTTACGGACACATTGTGCGCTCAGCGGTGTGGGCGGGTGTTTTTGGTCGTCACATCGGCCTCGACAAAAAAGAAATGAACACCTTGGTGTCGGCGTGTTTGTTGAAAGATGTCGGCAAGGTGAAATTGCCTGAACAGTTGTTGACGATTGCCGAGACCGATCGTACAGCAGAGCAGCAGGCAGAATACAAAAAGTTTATTGAATACAGCGTTGAGATTTTGCGCGCTACAGCGGGTGTGCCGGCAGAAATTATTCATGTGGTGCGCAATCATTGTGAGCGCTTTGATGGTTCAGGTTATCCGCAGGGATTGATTGGCGACAAAATTCCGTTTCTTGCCAAAGTGGCGGGCATCGTGACGGTATACGATGCAGTAACTAACCCGCGCAACAGCAAATATCCCTTGGCACCTTCAAAAGCCATGGCGAAGTTGTATGATATGCGCAATATTGAGTTTCAAGAGGAGTTGGTGGTGCAGTTCATACAGGCTTTGGGAATTTATCCCACAGGCACTTTGATTGAACTGAACACAGGCGAAGTCGCCGTAGTGGTGGAGCAAACCTTTGCGCGCCGCCTGAAACCTAAAGTGGCGATTGTGGTTGATAAAGATAAAACCAAATTGAAAGAGCCGGTGATTTTGGATTTATTTGAAGATTTCTCTGAGAAATTGCGTAAAGCAGAGAAACGTGGTCAGCCGACCAGTTCCATCAAAGCGATTGAAATAGTTAAAGACTTGGAGCCTGGCAGCTTTGATGTGGATATTGCTGAGGTGCGCGACAGTTACCTAAAAGACACTTGGAACTGGCGCACCATGCTGGGCAATATTACGGGGCGCTGATCGCCCCGTTTTTTTACTCTTCAAATACATAGTCCATTTTGTCGCGCGGGGCTTGGATGTAATTGCCCTGTATGAAATGCGCACCTGACTGCCACAGCGTAGCCATCAACGAAGCTTGTTCGACATGCGGCACAATCGACGTTTTTCTTATCTCGTTGAGGTGCTTGATAACTTCTTTGAGCGTGTCAGTTTTTTCATTTTTGTGTTGAATGTCATTGGCAAAAGAGCCGTCAATTTTTACCAGCTCCACATTCAAATGTGCCAGTGTTTTGAACGGGTCTAGCGCGCAGCCAAAGTGTTTGATGCTGCAACGAATATTCAAATCACTCATGGCATCCACAAAGGTTTTAGCGTGCGTCAGATAGTTTGCGGCATCGGTTTCTGAGAATTGCAGCATGAGAGATTTGGCAGGGATATTGGCCGTGCTGAGAGCCACCTTTAACCAGCCAGGGAAGCTCTCATCGCGCAAGGTGGCGGCGCTGATGTTAATTAACAAGTTGGTGTCATGTCCTGTGCCATGATGTGCGGCCAAGGCTTTAGCGGCATTGATGGTGGTCCAGCGATCAATCTTTTTGCCCAGTTCATTGTTGCTGCCGAGTACACGGAACATTTCTTTGCTGGCGATGACTTTGCCGCTTTCATCGGGCGCCATGTGCAGCAGTGCTTCATAGTGCTCGGTGGTGTCACCTTGCAGGCTGATGAAGGGTTGATATTTCAAGGTGAAGCCATCTTTGCGCAGGGTGTTTTCGATGACTTCGGTAATGAGTGAATCATCTTTTGCTGCATCGCCATCGCCCAGTTTGGCGATGAAATAACGCACATCATTGCCCGTGCCGTTTTTGCCAGCGCTGCGTACTTCTTCACAGGCGGTGTGCGCACGATCCAATACTTGATCTGGGTTGGTAATTTTTTCGGTGATGGGGCAGATGCCGATACTGACAGTCACTTGTGTGGTTTTGCCGCCCGTTTGGCAAATGTGGTCAGCGATTTTTTTGCACAAGGCTTTGGCCTGCTGTGTCTGCTGTTCTTCGTCAGTGCCGCTGCTGAGCCAAGCAAACTCACCGTCGGCAATTCTGCCCAGTGTGCCGTTGCCGCCCAGCGCAGTTTTAATAAAGCTGGCTAGGTCTTTGGTGGCGCCATCGCGCGCAGAAGCGCCCAGTGACGTGCGCATTTCATCGTATAAATCGATGCTGATGATGTGCAGTGAGCTGTATTTGTCTTTTTCCGAGGCGTTGTGAACGGCTTGGCTTAACAAATCGTTCATGTAGATGCGGTTGTAGATACCAGTGAGTGGATCGAGGTTGCTGGCTTTCTTGATTTCTGCCGCTACCGCTGCGCTGTCCAGCCCAATTTGTGCGGCAACCAGCAGTTGTGTGCAGGGATCGTTTTCATAAACAGCATGCGTGACAGCGATGTCGATATTGAACGCACTGCCATCATTGCGCGTACCGGTCAGCGAGAGTTCTTGTTTGTCTTCCTCGCTGAATTTGAATGCCTTCATAAAACTTTTGTATTTTTCTTGATCGGCAGCGGCAATGATGTCGATCACCGGAATAGAGATGATGTCGTCGGTTTCTTTGTAGCCAAAGCGTTCAGCAAAACTTTGGTTGGCGTACAAAAACATGCCGTCTTCTACATAGGCGATGGCATCGCGCGAGCTGTCTAATAATTGTTGGCAGCGTTTTTCTGAGGCGAGTAATTTTCTATCGGCTGTGCGGCGTTCGCGGCGTTCTTGTAGGTTGCCCAATTCACGCGTCATCACCATCAACAAATGTTGGTCATCATCCAAAATAACCACGTCGCGCGCGCCGGCTTTTAAGCCATCGATCAGCGCCATGGCCAATTCATCGGGATCCGTTTCTGTCAAAAAAATCGCCGGAATATCTTTGTCTAATTTTTTGATCGCGCGCAGTGCATCTTTCGGGTTGCAAGATTTAGCGGCGTCTACGGCCAACAATAAATCCCAGGCTTGATCGCCCAGCAATTTTTCTAGGCCCTCAATGCTGGGCACATGCTGTGAGCGCATGGTGTGACCGGAATTGCGCAACATGCTCAGCAGGCGTTCTACCTCGCTGGCGTTGTCGTTGATGATGAGGAGACGGGTGGTTTCAGATTTGCTCATGGCAGGCTTTTTATAGGTATATAGCGAAGGCGTGTTTGGGTGACGATGATAGCGATTCGCGCTAGGCGAGCCAAGACTTAGACGGCTGCCCCGCGTTTTCGCGCACCAGCCGCGGCACCAGAAAGCCGGGCAGTAGAGCCTGCAGTTCGCGGTGGAGTTGAACGGCGGTTTGATCGTCTACGGCGAAATGGTGCGCACCTCTAACTTTGTCCAGCGCGTGCAGGTAATAGGGCAGGCAGCCGGCGGCAAATAAGCGTTCACTGAGCGCGGCCAAGGTGGTGGCGCAGTCATTGATGTCTGCTAGCAGCACAGACTGGTTGAGCACGGTAATGCCTGCGCTGCGCAAGGTGCTTATTGCTTGCGAGACAGCGGCATCGATTTCATGGGGGTGATTGCAGTGCAGCACCACCACGGTTTGCAGGCGGCTGTGCGTCAAGGTGTGCAGCAAATCGCGTGTGATGCGCTGCGGAATCACAACAGGCAGGCGCGTATGGATACGCAGGCGAATGATGTGCGGAATAGCGGCGATCTGCTCAATCAGCCAAGCCAGTTGTTTATCGGGCAGAGTGAGCGGGTCGCCACCCGACAAAATCACCTCGTTCAACTCGCTGTGTTGACGGATGTAATGGAGCGCTTGTTGCCAATCCAAGCGGCTGTTGCGGTTGTCTTGATAGGGAAATTCGCGGCGGAAGCAGTAGCGGCAATGCACCGCGCACAGGCTGGTGCTGATGAGCAGCACGCGGGAGCCATATTTATGCACAAGGCCGGGGGCGGGGTTGTGCGCGCTTTCGTCTAGCGGATCGCTGACAAACCCCGGTTGTTCTAGCAACTCAGCCGTTTGCGGCAAAACTTGCAGCAGCAAGGGGTCTTGCGGATTGCCGATTTCGATGCGCTCTAAGTAAGGCTCTGGCACGCGCAGGGGGAAATTTTGGCAGGCCAGTGCGATAGCGGAAGACTCTGCCATTGGTAGAGCAAGGCGCTGGCATAAAACGGCGGGATCGCTGATCGCTGTGCGCAAAAGGCTTTGCCAATCCTGACAGGCTGCATGGGAAACGGGTATCATTGCGCCTCTTTTTTTGGCTTGTTTTTCAGGCCTGTTTATTGCGACAGCGAGGGTTTATGGCGAACTATTCTACCAGCGAATTCAAAGGCGGACTCAAAGTGATGCTGGACGGGGATCCGTGCAATATTCTGGAGAACGAGCACGTTAAACCCGGCAAAGGGCAGGCGTTTAACCGCGTGAAATTGAAGAACTTAAAAACCGGTCGCGTGTTGGAAAAAACTTTTAAGTCGGGTGACACACTGGAAGGCGCCGATGTGTCAGATTCTGACATGCAATATTTGTACAACGATGGCGAATACTGGCATTTCATGGAGCCAGAATCGTTCGAGCAACATCAAGCCAATAAAGCGACCGTCGGTGATGCGGCGCTGTGGTTGAAAGAACAAGACACTTGCATCGTCACGCTGTACAACGGTTCGCCGCTTGCAGTGACACCGCCGAATCATGTGGTGATGGAAGTGGTGGAAACGGACCCAGGTTTGCGCGGCGATACTGCTACCGGCGGCACCAAGCCCGCCAAATTAGCCACGGGCGCGGTGGTAAAAGTGCCGCTGTTTATGAACGTGGGTGATTTAATCAAAATTGATACGCGCACTGGCGAATACCTCAGCCGCGCCAAAGAGTGAGTGTGAGTTCGATGTTGCACATCACAGAAAACCGGCTCAGGCCGGTTTTTTTATTGGAGTCACTGCTAGAGGGTGTGCTGCGTGTCTGACTGGCGACCCTCATCCACCATTGAAATGTTGCAAAAACGCGCAGCACTATTCGCGCATATTCGCCATTTTTTTTCTGCCAGAAAAGTGCTGGAAGTGGATGTGCCTGCCATCACCGCACAGGCCGTGACCGATCCGCATATTGATAGCCTGTGCGTGAGTTTTTCTGGTCGCGCAGACTTTGCTGGCCACCTGATTACATCGCCAGAGCTTTATATGAAGCGCCTGCTCGCGGCGGGCAGTGGCGATATTTATT
>CAZHQZ010000004.1:0-24191 GCA_964534675.1 uncultured Pseudomonadales bacterium
TGGTGCCGCAGCAGCCGCCGACGATGTTGATAAAACCGCTGTCGGCGTAATCGCGTATCACTTGCTCCATGGATTCCGGTGTTTCATCGAAGCCGCCCATTTCGTTCGGCAAACCGGCGTTGGGGTGCGCGCTGACATACACCCCAGCGATGCGCGACAGTTCTTCCACATGCGGGCGCAGTTCGTCCGCGCCGAGCGCGCAGTTCAAGCCGATGGAAATGGGCTTCGCGTGCGCGACCGAGTTCCAGAAGGCTTCCACGGTTTGTCCGGTTAAGGTGCGGCCGCTTTTGTCGGGGATGGTGCCGGAAATCATGATCGGCAATTCCAGCCCGCTATCGTCAAAATACTGGCGCGTGGCGAAAATGGCGGCTTTGCAGTTGAGGGTGTCGAACACGGTTTCGATCAGAATGATGTCTGCACCGCCTTCAACCAGATGCTGGCAGGCTTCGTAGTAATCGCGCACCAATTCGTCCCACTCGATCGAGCGTTTGGCTGGCTCGTTCACATCGCAGATGGTGCAGGCGGCCTTGGTGGTGGGGCCGAGTACGCCGGCCACGAAGCGTGGTTTGTCGGGTGTGCTGGCGGCGTCGCACAGCTCGCGGGCGAGGCGAGCGGCTTCGCGGTTCAGCTCCGGCACCAAGTCTTCGAGGTGGTAGTCGGCCATCGAGGCGCGCGTGGAGTTAAAGGTGCTGGTTTCGATGATGTCGGCACCGGCATCCAAGTAAGACTGGTGGATCTCACGGATAACTTCTGGTTTAGAAAGTACCAGTAAGTCATTGTTTCCTTTGACATCGTGATGCACGTTGGCAAAGCGCTCGCCGCGATAGTCCGCTTCTCCCAGCCCGTAGGTCTGCACCATCGTGCCCATCGCGCCGTCCAAAATCAGGATGCGCTGCTGTAAAGCCTGCTGGAGCAGGGCTGTGCGAGCGGCGATAGAAGCGGCGTTGGGCGTGGACATGGCGGTATTCCTAGCTGTGCGACAGGGAGTGGGCATCATAGCAGTCTGCAAACCTATATCAAAGTTTTTTGATATAGGTTATTGACCCAATCTGAAGAATGCGATGTGCCAAGGTGTGTACAGCAGTGAAAAGTCTGGCTTGTGCTATTGTTGGCACCTGTGAGGAACAATTTAATTAAGGATGCTCCATGTACTACTCGCCCATTCGGTTTTCGTTCATTTTGTGCGCTTTGTTGGTTTGCAGCACCTTATGGGCTGCCACTGATACAGACGGCGATGGCGTTCTCGATCTTGTGCCGACTCAAATTAGCACGGGTTGGTATCACGCCTGTGCGTTGGATAACGCAGGCGTGCATTGCTGGGGAGACACCGCCTATGGTCAAACCACAGTTCCTGCGTTAAATCATCCCACTGCAGTGAGTGCGGGAGGTAGTCACACCTGTGCGCTAGATGCTACTGGTGTGCATTGCTGGGGTATTAACACTTATGGTCAAACCACAGTGCCTGCACTGGTTAACCCCACGGCAGTGAGTGCAGGTGCATATCACACTTGTGCAGTTGATGAGACAGGCGATAGCACAACAGTTGTGTGCTGGGGAGCTGGTTCTGCTGCGGGTAGTTTTCCTAGACGAGGTCAAGCCATAGTGCCTGCGTTGTCCCACCCCACAGAGGTGAGTGCAGGAGTTCTTCACAGTTGTGCGTTGGATGATACGGGTGTGGTGTGCTGGGGTGATAACGCAGCTCAGCAAATCGAAGTGCCTATATTGTCTAACCCTACTGCGGTGAGCGTGGGTGACTTTCACGCCTGTGCGCTGGATAGTACGGGAGTGGTGTGTTGGGGTGCCAACAACTACGGTCAGAACGATGTGCCTGCGTTAACCAATCCTAGGGCGGTAAGTGCGGGGGGCTATCACACTTGTGCGCTGGATGATAACGGCGTGCATTGTTGGGGGGCAGGCACTACGGTTAATGGTTATGACTATGAGTACGGTCAATCCATCGTGCCCGTGCTGTCGCATCCTTCGGCAGTGAGTGCTGGTCTCGGGTATACCTGTGTGCAGGATGACAGCGGCGTGCATTGTTGGGGTGACAATAACCATGGCGAGATCAGCGTGCCTACTGGTTTGAGTTTTACCGCCATTCCCCTCGACAACTGCCCGCATGCCGCCAACACAGACCAAGCCGATAGCGATGGTGATGGATTGGGTGATACATGCGATCCACGGGTGAGCGATGGCAATAACCTAAATATGTACGACGGCTCGGTGAAAGCTGAACAATTGGGTTCTGTCGTGACTTATGTGGGCGATTTCAACGGCGACCATTTTGGTGATTGGGCGGTTAGCACGCCGAGTTATGACATTCCCGCAAGTGGCAACAGCAAAGCCATTAAAGATGCGGGTCGCGTCCAAATTATTTCTGGTAGTGACGGCAGCGTGCTTGCCTCAATTACTGGCACCGCTGCCAAAGACGCGCTGGGTTTTGCCGTAGCGGGCAACGCGGATATCGACCATGACGGTTTTGCCGATGTGGTGGTGGGTGCGCCCAACGCCACGGCGCTGCACGTTGGCAGCGTCACGGTGTTGTACGGCGGTGCGGGCGAGCGCAGGCACACCTTCTGGGGCGCAACAAAAAACACCGGCTTTGGTGCGGCTTTGGCCTTGGGTGATGTGAACGGTGATGATTATGCTGATGTGTTGATCGGCGCGCCGAAAGATAAAAGCCCTGCATCACCACAAAAAGCAGCGGGCAGCGTGACGGTTTATGACGGCAGTACGCTGCAAAGCCGCAAACGTTTTTACGGGCAGTCAAGCAATGCACACGCGGGAACTGCTGTGGCAACGGGCGATGTGGATGATGATGGCGCAGCCGACATCATCGTCGGCGCACCGGATGAAAACGGCGTGGGCAGCGTGCGTGTGTACAACCACAGCGGTACGGAGTTGTTGCAAAAACTGGGCACAAACAAAAAAGCGCAATTTGGCAAAGCCGTGACGAGTGCTGACATCAATCACGATGGCTATGCCGACATTGTTGTCGGCGCACCGCTGGATGATGACGCAGACAGCAACAGCAAAGACGCGGGCAGCCTCAGCGTCATCAGCGGCAGCGATGGCGAATTGCTATCCGCTAAACAGTTCGGCGCGGTGAAAAAAGCGTGGCTGGGTAGCAGCGTGGCGCTGGGTGATGTCAACGGTGATGGCACGCTGGACATCATCGCCAGCGCGCCGCAAGACAATAACGTAGAAACAGAAACCAATGGCACCGGCAGCGTCACCGTGTGGAACGGCGCGACTTATGCACCGATCAAAACTGTGTACGGCGATGCTTTCGGTGATTTATTCGGCGCAGCCGTGAGCGCAGGCGACATCAACAGCGATGGCAAAGCGGACATCATCATCGGCATCCCCAACAAAGATGTGGAGCTGGAATCCTCCGTGCAGAAAGATGCGGGTGGGGTGAAAATCCTCAACGCCACGGCGTTGTAACTCCTCCGATTCGCTACGCGAATCACCTCCCCCGACAAGAGGGGGGGTTACACCCCCAGCCGCCCCAGTGTTTCCACAATTTCACGCAGCACGGCGGCGGCTTTGGGGTGGTCGATTTCCAATTCTTCCAGAATCGCGTTGGCGGAATCTTGCAGGGACAGGGTGTCTGTGCCGCCTGCGCTGTGGCGCTGCAAGTCATCCAATAATTGCTGCTGTTGCGGGCTGACTTCGGTGGAGCCGAAGCTGTCGTGTAGGCGTGTAATCAAATTGTCGAGTTGTTGTTGCGGCATGGGATTCCCCCTCGTGTTTTTTTGCATTTTAGCCGTTGAGTGGAGGAAAGGCTCAACAATACGCAGTGCTATCGGCTAGAATCTGCCTCCAGTATTTCTGGATATGTAGAAAGGACGGGCAATGAAAGTTATCCCGATGCGCGATTACCCGCAGGATGTTGCGGACAATTTTCTCAGTGGCATCAATTTTGTACGCGAAATGCGCCTGAATGACCCCGCGCAGTTTGCCCTGTTGATGGATCGCACCCAGTTTATTGAGCTGTCGCAAGAAGAGGCCATCATCAACGCCGGTGAGATGGACAGCCGCTATTTTTTCCTTTTAAAAGGGCAGTTATCGGTATACGCCGACAACGCACATCGCGATCGTGAGCTGAACAAAATCACTCCAGGGCAGAGCTTTGGCGCACTGTCTATCATCTGCCACCAACCGCGCACGGCTACGGTAGCGGTAACGCCTGGTTGCACCGGCGCGCTGCTGATCGCGATTGATTTAGCGGGCTTGGGCGAGCTGCTGGATTTCTCGGTGTTTAACCTCACCACCAAACTCTCGCTGTATCGCACCGTGGTGAACAACACGCGCTGGCAGTTGGAAGTGTACCGCATGGATTTTCCTGCCCATCCACTCACGCAAAAGAGCAAGGAAGTGGAGATTTTTATCGGCAAAAAGCTGACCGAGCAGGAATTGCAGAGCTTGGAGCGTCAGATCATGCAGCTCACGGCATTGATTTCCGAGTGGAACCACGAGCTGATTGTGCGTGAGCCAGCGCCGCAAGACCGCGGTGCAGCCATCTAAATGAATGATCTACGGCAAATGTAAAGGTTTTCTGCAACCGCCTGAGCCGTTATCATTTTGCACCTGATTTTTGCCCACCCCGCTTTCCCAGAGAGAGAAGTCTGATGTCCAATATCACGGTTGAGCGCGTTCTCGAAGTTCACCACTGGAACGACACACTGTTCAGTTTCAAATGCACCCGCGAAGACGGTCTGCGTTTTATTAACGGTCAATTTGTGATGATCGGTTTGGAAGTAGAAGGCCGCCCATTGCTGCGCGCCTACAGTATTGTCAGTGCCAATTACGAGCCTTATCTGGAGTTTCTCAGTATCAAAGTGCCCGATGGCCCACTGACTTCGCGCCTGCAAAACATCAAAGTGGGTGATTCGGTGCTGGTGAGTAAGAAACCGACCGGTACCTTGGTGCAAGACAACTTGGTGCCGGGCAAAAATCTGTATTTGTTCTCGACAGGCACAGGCTTGGCGCCGTTCATGTCTATCATCAAAGACCCTGAAGTGTACGAACGCTACGAGAAAGTGATTCTCACGCACGGCGTGCGCTGGGTGAGCGAGTTGGCGTACTATGACTACATCACCAAAGAGCTGCAAGATAACGAATTCTTCGGCGATATGGTGAAAGAGAAGTTGATCTACTACCCCACGGTGACGCGTGAACCTTTCCGCAACCAAGGCCGCTTAACGGATTTGATCGTGAGCGGAAAACTGTGCGAGGACATCGGTCTGCCACAGATCAACCCAGAACATGACCGTGCCCTGATGTGCGGTAGCCCAGCGCTGCTGGTGGATCTGTGCAATATCCTCAATGGTTTGGGCTTGAAAGAGTCACCGCGTATGGGTGAGGCGGGTGATTACGCGATTGAGCGCGCATTCGTCGAAAAATAATCGTTTATCGGAACGCTTGGCAGGATCCGTGTGCCGTTGTTACAGTGTAGCAGCGGCGCACGGATCCTTTTTTGTGGCAGGGGATATTGTCCAATGATAAAAAAACTGCAAAACCTATCGCTAGGCTGGAAGTTTGTCTTGATTCAAATTCTCTGTGTCAGCTTTACGGTGACACTGATTGCGATGGCCGTGACGCATCTGTACAACGGTTATGTGAGTAAAAGTATTGCGCGAGATCGCGCGCAAGTTGCTGCGTTTGCTGCTAATCAACTGCAATTAAAAGTGCATGAAATGCAGGAACAGGCGCGGTGGCGCGCGGCCAGCCCTGCCGTTGTAGATATGTTGCGTACTGGTGCAGTGAGCGCGCAGCAGAGCGCCTTGCAGTTGGCGACTAATGAGAGCTTTGTTTTGTTGCCCGCGCACGGCGGTGCGTCGTTGTTGTCTGTGGGCGATTTGGCAGCAGATATTGTCACGGCTGCAAACGCTGCAATTGCACAAGTAAAAAATCAGGTATTGCTGTTGCCGTTAACCATCGCCAAACAAGACAACAACCAAGCAATTTTGGTGTTGGCGCCGGTGCTGGTAGCGGGTGAGCGTGTGGGTGTGGTGGCGGAAGCAGAACTGGCTAGCAACCTGTTGCCGGTGGATGTTGATGGAAAAATTCGTGTAGTCGCAGATCAACAGTGGCAGCAGCGCCAGATCATGAGTAATAAAGGTGTGTCGCGCTTGTCGTATTACATCAACAACAGTGGGCAAGATGTTTATGGTGAAGCCGTGCCTGCCAAGTTGCTCGGTTTTGCTTGGCAAGTGGTGTCGGAGATTCAACGCAGCGATGCAGACGAGCCGTTCCAGCAATTTCAGTTAATGGTTACTTTGGCGGCGTTGATTCCTGGGTTTTTTGTGTATCTCGGCACTTATTTGGTTTCAAAAAAAGTGCTAGTAAAACCCATTCGAGAATTGATTGCTGCAACACAGGATTTGCATCAAGGCGAAGGAGATTTTACGCGCCGCTTGCAAAAAACCACCAACGACGAGTTGGGTGAATTGGCAGATGCTTTTAATACATTTATTAGCAAGCAGCAGGCGGTGTTGTTGCAGGTGAGCGACACGATTGATCACCTCAGTGATAGCGCCAACCATATTTTGGGTAGCGCTGCGGATGTCAGTAATAGCTCCAGTGAACAGGCGGCGAGCGTAGAAGAAACTTCAGCGGCGCTAGAAGAAATGAGCGTCACCATTGCGCGCAACGCCGACAACGCACGCGCTACCGAGCAAATTGCTGCGCAGTCTGCCGATAACGTGCGTTCCAGTAGCCATGTGGTGAGCCAAGCGGTTAGCGAAATGAAAAAAATCGCAGAAAAAATTCTGTTGATTGATGAAATTGCGCACACCACCAATTTATTGGCTTTGAACGCAGAGATTGAGGCGGCGCGCGCTGGCGAACATGGGCGCGGCTTTGCGGTGGTGGCGGGTGAAGTGAGAAAACTGGCCGAGCGCAGCAAGGAAACGGCCTACGAAATCAGTGATCTTTCCACCAATGTGATGCAGGTGGCAGAGAAGGCGGCGGCTATCCTGAATGAAATTGTGCCGCAAGTGGTGCAAACCTCTGAGCTGGTGCGCGAAATTACCAATGCCTCTGAAGAGCAGCAGAGCGGTGTAGAGCAAATCACGATTGCCGTTACACAAATTGAAGGTTCAACACAAAAAAGCGCCGAAACTTCTGAGGCTTTGTCGCACGCGGTGCAGGAGATTAATGAAAAAATACAACGCTTGCGCGAGCAGGCTTTGTATTTCCGGCTGAGATAGTGGTCAACCTGTGTCAAAGATGTATTAGGTATGCTAATCAATTTTTTTTACACGCTGCGCAATGCAGGTGTGCCAGTTTCCATTAAAGAATTGTTGGTGCTGTTAGAGGCGCTGGAGAGTCATTTGGCTTTTGGTAGCATTGATGACTTCTATGTGCTGGCGCGCGCTTGTTTGGTGAAAGACGAGAAATATTTTGATCGTTTTGACCAAGCATTTGGGCGCTATTTCAAGGACATGCAAACCGTCGATGACTTGATTGCGGCGATGATTCCCGATGACTGGCTGCGGCAAGCGTTTGAAAAGCACCTCAGCGATGAAGAGAAAAAACAAATTCAATCTTTGGGTGGTTTGGAAAAACTGATAGAGGAGTTTAAGAAGCGCCTCGAAGAGCAAAAAGAGCGCCACGAAGGCGGCAATAAATGGATAGGCACGGGCGGCACATCACCCTTCGGCAACAACGGCTATCACCCAGAAGGTGTGCGCGTGGGCGGGGAGAGTAAAAATCGCCGCGCCGTGAAAGTGTGGGAAAAACGCCAGTTTCGCGATTTGGATGACTCCACCGAAATTGGCTCGCGCAATATCAAGGTGGCACTGAAGCGTTTACGCAAATTTGCACGCCAAGGTGCAGAGGAAGAGTTAGATATTGCGGACACTATCCGCTCCACGGCGCGCAATGCGGGTTTGCTGGATATACGCATGGTGCCGGAGCGTCACAACGCCGTAAAAGTGCTGATGTTTTTTGATATTGGCGGCTCGATGGATTCGCATATCGAAATGTGCGAAGAACTGTTCTCTGCAGTGCGCACAGAGTTTAAGCACTTGGAATATTTTTATTTCCACAACTTTATTTATGATTTTGTGTGGAAAAACAATGTGCGCCGTTTTTCTGAAAAAACATCCACACTGGATTTGATGCACAAATACGCCGCAGATTACAAAGTGGTATTTGTGGGGGATGCAAGCATGGCTCCCTATGAAATCACACACATCGGTGGCAATATCGAATATCACAACGAAGAAGCTGGCGCGGTGTGGATGCAGCGTTTGTTGACCACCTATCCTAAATTGGTATGGCTAAACCCGATGCCAGAAGAATATTGGCCGCGCACACACAGCATTAAATTGGTGCGAGATTTGGTCGAGAATCGTATGTTCCCATTGACGATTGCTGGGCTAGATCAAGCCATGGCGTATTTGTCGAAATAACCTGTAAAGAATAATTTTCATGCTCAGTTATCAACACGGGTTTCATGCAGGCAACGTGGCTGATGTGCTCAAGCACGCGGTGTTGTGCTATGTGTTGGATTACATGACGCAAAAAGACAAGCCGTTGTATTTTCACGATACCCATGCAGGGCGTGGCTTGTATGATTTAACACATCCGATTGCGCAGAAAACGAATGAGTATCGCGAAGGTATTGCGCGTCTGTGGCAAGCCGCAGATGTGCCGCAGGGTTTGCAAACGTATTTGTCAGTCTTGCGCAGTTTTAATGTGGATAAGCGTTTGCGCTATTACGCAGGTTCTTCGCTGTTGGCGCAACGCATGTTGCGTGAGGATGATCGCCTATTTGCGGCGGAATTGCATCCGCAGGAATACGCAGCATTGCAGGAAAATGCAAAAGACCTGTTGAACTTGCGCGCGCAGAAAACGGATGGTTTTGCTGCGCTCAAAGCTGCGCTGCCACCCAAGGAGCGGCGCGGCGTGGTGTTGATTGATCCCAGCTATGAAACGCAGTCTGATGATATGGCAGTAGTTGATGCTTTAAACGAAGCCTTAAAGCGCTTTGCTACCGGTGTGTATTTGCTGTGGTATCCGATAGTGGATGCGCCGCGCGCTAAAAAATTGGTGAATAAAGTGGCTGCATTGCCGTTGCAAAAATTATTGCAGTTGGAGTTGTTGGTGCGCGAGCCAAACGGTGAAGGCATGGCGGGCAGTGGAATGTTGGTGATTAACCCGCCGTGGTCATTGGTGGCAGCTATGCAAGAAACTTTACCGTGGCTAGTGCAAAAAATTGCACCAGAACGCGGCAGCTATCGTGCGGTTTCTTTAGTCGAAGCCGATTGAATTTTTTCCGACCACTCTCGTGTGCGCTGTATCAATGCGCTTTCGTCTAGCGTAGTCAGCTCACGCTGATTGAGTAAGCGCTTTCCACCCACCCACACATCAGAAACACGCGAACCGCTGCTGGTGTAAACCAATGAAGAGGCTGGGTCGTGCATGGGTTGTGCGCAGAGTGTGTCGATACGCACAGCGCAGATGTCGGCCTGCTTACCAATTTCTAAACTGCCGATAATGTTTTCCATACCCAGTGCGCGCGCACCGTTGATGGTTGCCATGCGCAGTGCTGCGTGTGCTGCGAGCGCGGTAGCATCGTTGGCGACGGCTTTGGCGAGCAGTGCGGCAGTGCGCAATTCGGCGAATAAATCGAGATCGTCATTGCTAGCCGCGCCGTCGGTGCCTATCGCTACATTGATGCTATTTTTTTGCAGAGTATCGACCGGACAAAAACCGCTGGCCAATTTCAAATTGGATTCTGGGCAATGAATCACATGGCAGCCGTGTTCGCGAATGGTGTGAATATCTTCGTCGTTCAACGCGGTCATGTGTACGCATTGTGTGCGCGGTGACAGCGCGCCCAAGCGTCGCAAACGCTCAACGGGGCGTTCGCCGTATTCTTGCACCGCGCTTTCCACTTCAAACGCTGTTTCATGCAAATGAATTTGGATATTGGCATCCAATTCATCGGTCAGCATCACAATTTTTTTCAGGCTTTCATCGTCGATGGTGTAAGGCGCGTGTGGGCCAAAGGCAATTTTGATGCGCTCAGAGCCGCGATATTGATCGTGCAGTGCCAAACCTTTTTCTAAATATTCCTGTGGTCCAGAACCCCAGTTTGAAGGGAAAGAAAAAATCGGAAAAGTGAGTTGGCAGCGCATGCCGCTTTCGCTGGCTGCGCGCGCTGTCGCTTCAGGAAAGAAATACATGTCGCTGAAACAAGTGGTGCCGCTTTTAATCATTTCACCGATGGCCAGTTGTGTGCCATCAAACACAAAGGCATCGCTCACCCATTTGGCTTCGGTGGGCCAGATGTGGTTGTTGAGCCAATCCATCAGCGTTAAATCATTGGCGTAGCCGCGCAGTAAACTCATGGCAGCGTGACCGTGTGCGTTGATTAAGCCAGGCAAGACAATGTGTTGATCTAGCTCTACAGCAGCAACATTGGCGTATTTTTTTTCTGCTTCATGGCGCGGCAGTAAATCGGTGATTACGCCATTGGCAATAGCAATCGAATGGTTTTCCAGCACGCAGTTTTCTGGAATAACAGGAATCAGGTAGCGGCAGTGCAGCAGGGTGTCGATCATAGTTGAGCCTGTTGTTAGGATGATTGTTGTTCTGGTTGTTGTGCGGCAGGTGAAAAATCTTCAGGCAAAAATGGATTTTGAGATATTTTTTTCTTGGATTTTTTCTCCGGCACTGGCTTGATTTTTTTGCGTGGCTTGGGAAGCAGTAAAGCCAAGACCAGCGCTATGCCGCTAGTGATGCCACTCATGACGGCGATGGGTTTTCCAGTGGCGATAAGTGTTTCTCGCCAGTGTTCACGATTCTCTGCGGTTTTATGCAGCATCACCACAAACGCAGGCACCATGTTTTGTTCGGAGCCGTCCGGCATTTTTTGCGCTAGAAAATACGGCGTGAAAAAAACGCTGATGGCGCAGGCAATTAGCACCATGCGCAGAGGTCGCCACAGGCCGCGCAACATCATGCTGGTAAACAAAATAACGGCCAGCGCGCTGGCGAGGTAGACCATTTTTGCTAGTTCTATATCGGCAATTTCCATTGTGTTATTTCTCCAGCTTTTGATTGTTGACGCGCACGGCAAACATTTCACTGTCTGGCAGCGGTGGCATTTGTAAATAAAAACCTTGCTCTTGAATGTTTTCCAACACGGTGCTGGCATTGGCGCGCGCCAATTTGCGCGTTGGCTCTAACATCAACACCATGGCGCTTTCGGGTTTGCCAAAGCGAGCGAGCAGGGCTTCTGGTACGCGGCTTAAACCTTCTTGTCGATCAACGTACAAGTAGAGCCCATCTTCGCGCGGGCTGCGAAAAATTTCGATCAGCCGTTTCATGCAGTTTCACTCCATCGAATTATTTCATCGCGCAGGGCGGAGCCGATAACGTTGGCGCGCCAGCCAGTGAAGCGCTCTGGCAAGGTGATGCTATCTGCCGATTGCTTTGCAAGATATTGCCTGACTATGTTTTCCAGCTCCATTTTTTTGACGAGCAATTCAGGTGGCAGTTGTAGATGATGAGCAATTTGCTCGGTGACGGAGCGCAATTTTTTGACGTAATCGTTTTCTGCTTTGCTGAGCGGCGTTGCCAGTGCGGGGCAGAGTAGATCGTGCGGGACGTTTTGTGCTAACTGCAATAACTGCACGCCAAACTGACGCACGGCCGAGGGGTGCAGCCCTTCAATGCTGTACAACGCGGCTAAATGTGCGGGTGGGCGGCGCGCCAATTCCAGCAGTGCAAAATCTTTGGCGATGTGGTTGCGCGCTTTGTTGTGTTGCCGTGCCAGTGCATCGCGCCCTAACACCAAATGCCAAAGTCGCTGACGTTCTGTTTCATTCAAACGCCAAGCATTGTTGATTTTTTCTAAACTGTAGCTGGTGCTGCGCTGTTCGCGGCCGCGCTCCAGTTGGCGCATCATTTCTTCTTCTAACCATGGCACACGCTGTAATTGCGCCAGTGTTTGTGCGAGTTGTTGATAGAGTTCTGGTAAATACAATACGTCTAGACAAGCGTAGTGTTGTTGTTCATTGGTGAGTGGCCGCGCCAACCAATCCGAGCGGCACTGATCTTTGGATAGTTCAATATCTAATAGTGTTTGCACCAAGCGGCTGTAACCCATGGATGCGCCATGACCACACAGAGCCGCAGCAATCTGTGTGTCGAACAACGGTATGGGCAGTGTGCCAAACAATCTGTCGAATACTTCTAAATCTTCACTGGCAGCGTGTATCACTTTGGAGATGTGAGGAGCGGTGAGTATCTCGATCAGTGGTGAAAAATTATTGATTGTGAGTACGTCAATTAACCAACACTGCGCGCCGTTGCTGATTTGTAATAATGCGGGAATGGGATAAAACGTATCCACGCGAATAAATTCGGTGTCGATGCCCAGCACCTTGGCAGAGCGCCAGCTTTCTGCTGCTGCTGCGAGATCGCTGTCATCGGTGAGGTAGTAACAGTCGTCCGCAATTATTTTCATATTTGCGTGCGACCCGACAGCGCATGCGAAAGCGTACCGCCATCCACAAACTCTAATTCACCGCCGAGTGGTACGCCGTGCGCAATGCGCGTGCAGCGAATAGACAATGCGCGTGCGCGATCTGCAATGTAGTGCGCGGTGGCTTCGCCTTCTAAAGTGGCGTTGGTGGCGAGTATCAATTCATCGACAGCTTCTTGTTCTAAGCGTTGCAGCAACTGCGGTATGCCGATGTCACTGGGGCCGATGCCATCAATCGGCGACAGTTTGCCGTGCAACACAAAATACAGGCCGCTAAAAGTGCCTGCGGTTTCGATAGCGAGTGCATCTATCGGTGTTTCGACTACACAGAGCAAGCGGCGATTGCGGCGCGCGTTGCTGCAAATTTCACACAGAGTTTGTTCGGTGAGTGTGCGACATTCATTGCACTGGCCGACGTGCTCCAGTGCGCGCTCTAATGTTTTTGCCAGCTTGAGTGCGTTGTCGCGGCGGTGTTGCAACAACTGAAAGGCCATGCGCTGCGCGGATTTTGGGCCGACACTCGGCAAGCAGCGCAGCGCGTTAATTAATTCATCAATCAGTGGGCTGAATGACATGCGCAGTAAAAATTAAGCGCACACATCAGCGAGATCGGCTGATGTATCTTGCAAACGCTCGGCAAGAATGCGTGCTACGGATTTCATCACCAGCAGCGCAATGTCTGGGCGTTGACGCTCCAGCGTTCCGTAAACAGCGCGTTGAAAACTGGCAACCGTGGTGGGCAGTTGTGCGCGTATGCTGGCGGAGCGTTTGCGATCAGATAACAATGCCATTTCGCCGATTACATCCGAGGCGCAAAACTCACTGAGCACAGTTTCTTCGCCGCCGAGTGCACTCATTTTAATTGCTTCTAATGCGCCGGATAGCACGATAGAAACGGTATCCGCCGGTGCGCCTTCGCTGTAAAGAATCGCGCCTGCTGGCAGTTCTAAAATTTGTAAACGCGGAGCGATATGGGCGAACTGTTCGTCATCCAATAATTTGAACAGTGGGCAATCACGAATGATGGCGAGGTGATCCATAGTGCGCTCCGTTGTTATTTTTTATGCAGATTTCGGCAGTAATTGAATGCTGTCATCCACCGCCAACAATTCACCCAGTTGCGCGAGTTGTTGCGTGCCGCCGCCCATCTGAATTTCCAATTGTTTGAACCATAAATAGTAGCGGTGCAGTGGGTATTCCACATCGGCACCGATGCCGCCGTGCAAATGTTGTGCAGTGTGCGCTACGCGATGACCGCCAATCGCCGACCACCATTTTGCTGCGTGTACTTCGGCACTGGCGTTCATATTTTCTGATAATTTCCACAGCGCTTCAAAATAGGCAGAGCGCATGCATTCGATGTCGATATACGCATCGGCGCATTTCATGGTGGTGTTCTGGAAGCTGGCGATGGTGGTGCCAAACTGTTTGCGCTCGGCAGTGTATTCCGCCGTGCGGCGCAGGGCTTCTTCGGTAACACCGATCATCGTGGCGCAACTGGCAATGTTGGCGTGCTCAACAATAAACGCCAACACTTCAGCACCGCCCAAGCGTTCCGCTTGCGCGCTGTTGAATTGCACGTTGTACAGCGGCTCGTGATTGGTGCTGTCTACATATTCTGCTTTTACCGCATCGTTAGGCTCCACCAAAAACACGGCTTTGCCATCGGCAGTGTCTGCCGCTACCAACATCACAGCGGCTTGCGCGGCGTAAGGCACGCACAGGCGTTCGCCAGCAATCAGCCATTGACCATTGTGTTGTTCAGCGCGGCAAGCAGGGCGCATGGCGGCGACCATCGATTCCTCAGCAATTGCTGCCGTCAAAATTGCTTCGCCGCTGGCGAGGGCTGGCAAATATTTGGCTTGCTGTGCATCAGAGCCGAAACGCGCCAGAGGCAGGCCGCCCAACACCAAGCTGGGCAGCAGGGGAATCGGCGCAACAAAGCGGCCTTGTTCTTCGAGAATCTGGCAGATTTCGATAAAACCGAAGCCCGTACCGTCGTGCGCTTCTGGCACGGCCGTGCCGAGCAAACCGGCTTCCGCAAACAACTGCCACAAGCTTTGGCTGTACAGCTCGCAGCCCTTGCCGAACTGCATCAAAAACTCGTCGGTGCAGTTTTCACGCAGAATTTGATTGGCCAGCTCGCGGATCTGGGTCTGTTCTTCGGTAAAAGAGAAATCCATGCGGGAACCTCGTGGTCATGGCTTTACGGGGAAAATAGGCGCGCATTTTGCCACAGACGGCCTGATGAGTCGTGCTTCTTTCTGGTCATGGTTGCCAGTCATAAGTACTGCTTCAACTTTCAAAACATAATGCTAGCCACTTGTAGTGCTATCAGTATCTGCTATCATTTTGCCATGAACAAAACCCACCAAAAAACGCTGGCTGCTGTATTTGGTTCGCCGGTTTCTGCGTCCATTGAATGGCGGCGTATCGAGTCACTGTTTATTGCTGTGGGTAGTCGGGTTGTTGAGGGTAATGGTTCAAGAGTTCGGTTTGAGCTCAATGGGGTTGTGGCTTCTTTTCATCGACCACATCCGCAGAAGGAAGCCAAGCCATATCAGGTAAAGGACGCCAGAGAGTTTCTGTCACAGGCAGGAGTACATCCATGAATCTTATGAATTACAAAGACTATTCAGCGCGTATTGAGTACAGCGATGAAGACACATGCTTTATTGGGCACATTGCGGGTATCCGTGACGTAGTGGGTTTTCACGGTGAGTCGGTAGCAGAATTGCGTACGGCCTTCGAAGAGGCCGTCGATGATTACTTGGCAACGTGTGAAAAACTGAAGCGTTCACCGCAGCGTCCGTATTCCGGCAAGATGATGTTGCGCATTGATCCCAATATTCATGCAAAAGTGGCGATGCTGGCAGAGGCGCAGGGAAAAAGTTTGAATGCGTGGGCGCAAGAAGCCTTGCAGCGTGCAATAGTCACCTACTGATCTGGCAGCTACAATGCGCCCCTCAAATTACAGGTCGCCCTAGAGGTTTGGTTCTATGCAGGTAGATGAGTCGCAAGAAGTTAAGGCGCTGCGCGAAGAACTGCGCGCGTATTTTGCCAAGGTGATGACGCCGGAAGTGAAAGAGGGCTGCCACGCCAAGGAGAGCGGTCAGGTTTATCGCGATGCGGTGCGTCAGATCGGCAAAGACGGCTGGCTGGCTATCGGCTGGCCGAAGGAGTACGGCGGCCAAGGTCGCGGCCAAGCGGAGCAGTTGGCGCTGTTGGAAGAGGCTTACATTGCCGGCGCGCCGATTCCGTTTGTGACACTTGGCACCGTTGGCCCCGCGCTGATGGAGCACGGCTCGGAAGAAATGAAACAGTTTTATCTGCCCAAAATTGCGGGCGGCGAAATCCATTTTGCGATTGGTTATACCGAGCCAGGCGCGGGTACTGATTTGGCTTCCTTGACAACGTCTGCCGTGATTGAAGGCGATGAGTTAGTCATCAACGGCACCAAAGTTTTTACATCCGGTGCAGATAACGCGGATTACATTTGGCTGGCAGCGCGCACCGATAAAGATGCGCCCAAGCACAAAGGCATCAGCATGATTATTGTGCCGACCAGCGCAAAAGGTTTTTCTTTCGCACACATCAAAACCGTGGGCGATGTGCCGACGTGCATGAGCTATTACGACAACGTGCGTGTGCCGCTGTCGAACGTAGTGGGCAAGATGAATAAAGGCTGGAATTTAATCACGTCGCAGTTGAATCACGAGCGCGTGGGTTTGGCGGCGATTGGTGTGTGGACGCAGCGCGATTTTCAATTTTTTCTCGATTGGACGCGCGAAGAGCAAGCCAGCGGCAATCGTGTAATCGACGAACCATGGGTGCAATCCAATATCGCCGAGTGCTACGCGCGCTTGAAAGCCATGCGTATCGTTGTCGCGCGCATGATGTGGCAGTTGAGCAAGGGCGCGCCGGATCCGGCTTACGCCTCTGCTATGAAAGTGTATGTGACCGAAACTTCTATCGAATGTTATCGTTTGATGATGGATGTGGTGGGCGCAGCAGGTTTGATTCGCCGCCGTCAATCACACACCGTGGTGGAAGGGCGTTTGGAAGAAGGTTTCCGCAAATGTCAGACCATGACTTTTGGTGGCGGCGTGAACGAAGTGCAGCGCGAATTGATTGCGATGTTCGGCTTGAAAATGTCGCGCGCCGCACGCGGGTAATTTTTCTTTATCGCAAAGAGAAAGCCCGCTGCGTGCGGGCTTTTTTGTAATCTCACAATCCTGATTTATTGCTCCGCGCCTGTGCTCGTGTTCAAATGCCGAGGCTTTGTTTTCGTCGTTTTCAATAAAATCCACAATAAAAACACGGAGTTTATTATGATCCTCAAGCCCCTCGCCGTTATGCGTTTCTTCCTTGCTGCGTGCCTCTTTCTCCCAAGCTCCACGCTTTGGGCGGTGGATGCCGATGGCGATGGTAGATCAGAAGATACAGCGGGTTGGTCAATCGGTGCCAGCATGAGTGCTTGCGTTTTAAACAACGCCAGTGTGCACTGCTGGGGCGATGGTGAGTTCGGTCATCTTGCCGTACCCGCGCTAACAAACCCAACGCTATTGGCTGTTGGTCAAACTAACGCCTGCGCGCTAGATGACACGGGTGTGCACTGCTGGGGGATGGGGACGACCGATTCAGGGGATTACTCGGGGACTGGTGAATATGGTCAGTCCATAGTGCCTGCGCTGTCGCATCCCACCGCTATCAGTGCGGGTGGTGCTCATGTTTGTGCGTTGGATGATTCTGGCGTGGTTTGCTGGGGGTGGGATTATTGGACGCAAATTAGTGGTATGCCAGCATTAACCAACCCCACGGCGGTGAGTACTGGCGACTTACACACCTGTGCGCTAGATGATAACGGTGTGCATTGCTGGGGGAATAATGATTCCGGTAGATCCACGGTTCCTGTGCTAACCAACCCCACGGCGGTGAGTGCGGGAGGCGTGGCTACCTGCGCGTTGGATGACACGGGCGTGGTTTGTTGGGGCGATGCTGGCACCGTACCTTCGTTAAACAACCCTATGGCAGTGAGTGTGGGTTATGACCATATTTGCGCGCTGGACGAGAGCGGCGTGGTCTGTTGGGGGAATAACGACTACGGTCAAACAACCGTTCCAGCATTAAGCAACCCTACGGCTGTGGTTGCGGCGGGGTACTTTAGCTGCGCACTGGACGATAACGGCGTGCACTGCTGGGGACAAAATACTTTCAACCAGAATAATGTTCCGGCTTTTGCAAGACCCGACAATTGCCCCCGCGCTGCCAACAACGACCAAGCCGATACCGACGGTGATGGCTTGGGCAACACCTGCGACCCAATTGCCGATGATGGCGACATCTTGAACAGCAAAGATGGCACAGTGAAGACGGATAAAACCGGCTCTGTAGTTGCGTACGCCGGTGATTTTAATAAAGACGGTTTTGGTGATTATGCTGTTGCCACACCGAACTACGATGTGCCTGCTATGTCGCCCGCCAAAGCTATTAGCAATGCCGGTCGTGTGCAAATTATTTCCGGCAACGACGGCAGCGTGTTGTATTCCATGGTCGGCACACCCAAAACCGGTTTTGGCACGGCGGTAGCGGGTAACGGTGATATTGATGGCGATGGCACCATGGATGTGGTGGCGAGCGCGCCTTCGGCAGCCGACACTTTGGGTGTAAAAAATATAGGCAAAGTCACCGTGATTTACGGCTGCAAACCCGTGAACTGCGTGCCTATTACTGCGGATTTATACGGCAGTATTGGTCAGCCCAAAGATTCATGGGGTGCTGCGTTGGCGCTTGGAGATATTGATAACGATGGTCACGCCGATGTCATCGTTGGCGCGCCCAAAGCCATGGATTCGCAGTTAGAGAAGCCATTAAAACAGGCAGGTTGTGTCTTTGCGTACTCCGGTCAAAGCCTGAATCAAGCAATGCCTATATTTGCTGCTTGCGGTGCAACCGCTTCTGCTCATGCGGGCGCTGCATTAGCGGTGGGTGATTTTAACGGTGCAGGCGGTAAAGAGATTGTCGTCGGCGCGCCCAATGACGACACCACGGATGGCGTAACCGGCAAAAAACTTGCCGATGCGGGTAGCGTCAGTATCTACACCTATGGCAATTCTTCTCCGATCTACACCCAGTACGGCGCAGCCGCCAAAGACTACTTCGGCAAAGCCGTGGCAGCGGGCGCGGATGTAAACAATGACGGCGTGAGCGATGTATTGGCCGGCGTACCTGGGTTGGATAACCCCATAGCGAAGCTGAAAGATGTCGGCGGTTTTGTCGTGCTGTACGGTAGCAACAGTAATGATTATTACCGTGGTGACGACACCTTAGGCGCAGAAGCCAAATCCGGTTTTGGCTCGACGGTGGCGTTGGCAGATGTCGATAAAAACGGCTTTGCTGACATGGTTATCGGTGCGCCCAAAGCCGCCAATCCAAACACGCCACCCGCAAAACCCCTCAAACAAGCAGGCAGCGTTGCCGTGTGGGCTGGCGCAGAGGCAGAGCCGTTCACCCAACTCGGCAGTACACACTACGGTTCAGCCAAAAGCGATTTGTTCGGCTCAGTCATCGCCGCCGGCGATACCAACCGCGATGGTAAAGCGGATGTGCTGATTGGCATTCCGAACCAAGATGTCACTATCACGGTGGATAGCAAACCCAAGCTGCAAAAAGATGCCGGCGGGGTGATGTTATTGAACGCCACTTCCTTGTAATCACAACGCTGTGCAAACCAAAACCGCTCCCTCACCGGAGCGGTTTTTTTATTTGCGCAAAAAACCAAGAGTGAGCTGTTAAACTCCCGAAATAATTTAACGAGAATCTCGCTGTGCTTTCTTCATCACCATCACGCATTAAAATCTGCGGCATCACCACCATCGAAGACGTACAAGCCGCCGTTGCAGCGGGTGTGGACGCCATCGGCTTGGTGTTTTATGCCAACAGTTCGCGTTGCGTAACGGTGGCGCAAGCGGCAGACATTGCGCGTGCGGTGGGGCCGTTTGTCACTACAGTCGGTTTGTTTGTGGATGCAGCGCGTGAAGAAATTGAAGCGGTACTGCAAGCCGTGCCTTTACAGTTATTGCAATTTCACGGCCATGAAACGCCTGCGTTTTGCGCATCATTCAAGCGCCCATTTATCAAAGCGATACGCATGGCAGACGGCGTGGATGTGCTGGCTGCCGATCGTGAATACGCCGCAGCGGGCGCGCTGGGTTTGCTGTTGGACAGCTACAGCCCTGCGGCACCGGGCGGCACGGGTGAAACCTTCGGTTGGGAGCGCATTCCCGCCCAGTTGCAGTTGCCGTTAATTTTGGCGGGCGGCTTGTCGCCAGAGAATGTGGGCGCGGCCGTTGCACAGGTAAAACCGTACGCAGTGGACGTGAGCAGCGGCGTGGAATCTGCCCCTGGCTGTAAGGATTCCGCTAGAATAGCCGCCTTTGTACGCGCCGCCCACGCTGCGGTGCGGTAATCGGAGCTAGCTTGTGACATCCCCCAAAGTAATTGATTTTTCTACTTTTCCTGACGCACACGGCCACTTTGGTCGCTACGGCGGCCAGTTTGTTTCTGAAACCCTGATGGCCGCGGTGAGCGAGCTGGAACAGAGCTACGCGCGCCTGCGCGAAGACCCTGAATTTCAAGCCGAATTCGATCACGACATGGCGCACTACGTCGGTCGTCCGTCGCCGCTGTATTTCGCTGAGCGCTGGAGCCGTGAGCTGGGCGGCGCGCGCATTTTTCTCAAGCGCGAAGATTTGAACCACACCGGCGCGCACAAGATCAACAACACCATCGGTCAGGCGCTGCTGGCGAAACGCTCGGGCAAGACGCGCATCATTGCGGAAACGGGCGCGGGGCAGCACGGTGTGGCCACGGCCACGGTCGCGGCGCGCTTGGGCATGGAGTGCGTGGTGTACATGGGCGAGGACGACATCAAGCGTCAAACGCTGAATGTTTATCGCATGAAGTTGTTGGGCGCGACAGTGAAATCCGTCACTTCCGGTTCGCGCACTTTGAAAGATGCGCTGAATGAAGCGATGCGCGATTGGGTCACCAATGTCGATAACACCTTTTACATCATCGGCACCGCAGCGGGCCCGCACCCTTACCCGATGTTGGTGCGCGATTTTCAATCCATTATCGGCCGTGAAGCGCGCCGTCAGTGCTTAGAGCAAACCGGCAAATTGCCGAACGCGGTCGTGGCCTGTGTGGGCGGCGGCTCCAATGCCATCGGCCTGTTTCATCCATTTTTGGCGGATGAAAGCGTGGCGATGTACGGCGTGGAAGCGGGCGGCGACGGTATCGAAACCGGTCGCCATGCGGCGACTTTATCTGCGGGGCATCCAGGGGTGCTGCACGGCAATCGCACTTATTTGATCGATGATGAAAATGGTCAAATCACCGATACGCATTCTGTTTCTGCGGGGCTGGATTATCCGGGCGTAGGCCCAGAGCATTCGTGGCTGAAAGATATTGGTCGCGCGCAGTATGTGGCGATTAACGATGACGAAGCACTGGCAGGTTTTCGCAAACTGACGCTGGTGGAAGGCATTATGCCGGCGCTGGAATCCAGCCATGCGGTTGCGTATGCCGAAAAATTGGCGCGTACGATGACGCCGGATGATGTGATCGTCGTCTGCCTGTCCGGTCGCGGTGACAAAGACATTCACACCATTGCCGCCATCGACGGCATCAAAGTTTGAGGGCGCTGCTGTGAGTCGTATCGCATCGTGTATGCAACAACTGAAGGCCGCCAAGCGCAAGGCGTTGATTCCTTATATCGTCGCGGGCGATCCCGATGCGGCAACCACGCTGGCTGCATTGCAGGCGATGGTGAAAGCAGGCGCGGATATTTTGGAAATCGGCGTGCCGTTTTCAGATCCGATGGCGGAAGGTCCTACCATTCAAAAAGGTCATGAGCGCGCGCTGGAAAGCGGTATGTCGCTGCGCAAAGTGTTGGAGCTGGTGCAAACTTTTCGCAAAACCGATGACAAAACGCCGATTGTGTTGATGGGCTACGCCAATCCAATCGAGCGTATGGGTTACAGCGCGTTTGCCGATGCTGCTAGTGCAGCGGGCGTAGACGGTTTGCTCACGGTGGATATTCCGCCGGAAGAAGCGCATGACTTGAACGCAGAATTAAAGCGCGTGGGTATCGACAATATTTTCTTGTTAGCGCCGACGACGACGGATGCGCGCGCCAAACAGATTTGTGAATTGGCCACCGGCTATTTGTATTACGTTTCGCTGAAAGGTGTGACGGGTGCTGGCAATCTCGACACTGCCGAAGTGCGCCAAAAATTAGCGCAGTTTCGCGGCTATACCTCGCTGCCGCTGTGTGTGGGTTTTGGCATCAAAGATGTGGAGTCTGCACGCGCGGTGTCTGAAACTGCCGATGGTGTGGTAGTGGGCAGCGTGCTGGTCAATGCGATGGCGAAATCTGGTGCGCAATCGGTGCCAGCGGTAGTGGCTATTATTACGAACATTCGACAAGCTATTTAATAATCAAGCGATTTAATAAAAAAGGAGTGCGCTTATGAGTTGGCTGGAAAAATTGGTGCCATCGGTTGTCCGCTCTGAAAAACGCCAGCAGGGCACGAGTGCTATTCCTGAAGGCTTGTGGAAAAAATGCCCGAAATGCGAAGCGGTGTTGTATCGCCCAGAGTTAGAACGATCGCTGGATGTTTGCCCAAAATGCGATCATCACATGCGCATCGGTGCCCGCACGCGTTTGGATTGGTTTTTGGATGAAAACGGCAGAGAAGAATTGGCAACGGAAGTGGAGCCGATTGATCGCCTAAAATTTAAAGATGTTAAAAAATACAAAGACCGTTTAACGGCAGCGCAAAAAGAAACCGGCGAAAAAGATGCGTTGATTGCCTTCAAAGGTACGGTGAATGGTTTGCCGGTGGTGGTTGCCGCGTTTGAATTTGCTTTTCACGGTGGCTCCATGGGCTACGCGGTGGGCGAGAAATTCACGCGCGCGGCGACATTGGCATTGCAGGAAAAAATTCCGTTTATTTGTTTTTCTGCTACGGGTGGCGCGCGCATGCAGGAAGCCTTGATTTCCCTGATGCAGATGGCAAAAACCAGCGCGGTGATTGAGCGCATGAAGCAACAGGGTGTGCCGTATATTTCGGTGATGACAGACCCAGTGTACGGCGGTGTTTCTGCTAGCTTGGCACTGCTGGGTGATCTCAATATTGCTGAACCCGGCGCGCGCGCAGGGTTTGCCGGTCCTGGCATCATCGAACAAACCATTCGCCAAAAATTGCCGAAAGGCTTTCAGCGCAGCGAATTTTTGTTGGGCCACGGTGCAATCGACATGATTGTGCATCGCAAAGACATGCGCGATAAATTGTCCAGCCTGCTGGCGCGCCTCACGCATCAAGCTGCTGTGGTCAGTGCCAGCGCGTGAGCGCGCGTTTTTCTACCTTAGAGGCATGGTTGCAGTGGCAGGAAACACTGCATCCCTCGGTTATTGATCTCGGGCTTTCTCGTATTCGCCAAGTAGCCATTGCGCTATTTGGTGAAAATTTTCAAAAACAACAACCGCTAACCATTACTGTTGCCGGCACCAATGGCAAAGGCTCCTGCGTCACAGTCTTGTCTGCTTTGCTGCACCGCTTGGGTAAACGTGTAGGCAGTTTTACGTCGCCGCATTTATTGCGCTACAACGAGCGCATACGCATTGATGGTGCGGAAGTCAGCGATGCCGATTTATGTGAGGCTTTTTCTGCCATTGACACCGTGCGCGGCGAAATCAGCCTCACTTATTTTGAATTCAATGCACTGGCAGCTTTTTGGCTGTTCAAAAAATACCGCGTCGATGTGCAGGTGTTGGAAGTGGGTTTGGGCGGGCGTTTGGATGCGGTCAATTTGTTGGATGCCGATATTGCTGTTATCACCAATATTGCGCTCGATCATGTGGATTGGCTGGGTGATACGCGTGAAAAAATTGGCGCAGAAAAGGCGGGTATTTTGCGTGCCAGTGGCAAGCTGGTGTATGGCGAAGTGGATATGCCGGATAGCATTCGTGAGATATGCAGCAATCTGCAAGTGGATGTGCGTCAGTTAGATCAAGATTTTAGTGCTGCTATACAGGGCGAGAATTTTTGCTGGCGCGGTGTGAGTGCTGAAAAAAGTAGCGTATCGCTGACAACAAAATTACCTACATTGCCTTTGCCTAGTGTGGCCTGCGCTTTGCATGTGTTGGCGAGTTTGAATTTGTGGGATGAAAAGGTTTTTTCTGATGTGCTGCCGAGTCTTTCTCTGGCGGGGCGCATGGAAAAAATTATCAAGGATGGTCGGCAATGGATATTTGATGTGGCGCATAACGCAGCCGGCGCAAAATACCTTGCGGAGCAACTGGAGCGAGAAGGTATCCACGAAGTTGTGTTGGTTTTTTCTGCAATGGCAGACAAGGATATAACGGCGATTTTATCTGTGTTAGAGCCTTTTGTTTCTTGTTGTATTTTGTTTCCACTGTGTAGTAATTCGCGTGCGGCAACCTTGGTTCAATTAGCTGTGGCGACAGTACAAGTAGGTTTTGATCAAAGATGTGTGGTGAGTTGCGAGAATGTGCCGCATGCAATGGAAGTGGTAGGTGGAATTGCTGATCAAATACCTGTGTTGGTTTGTGGTTCTTTTTTTACTGTAGCAGCGGTTAAGAGTGCTCTCCAGTAGA
>CAZHQZ010000005.1:0-1336 GCA_964534675.1 uncultured Pseudomonadales bacterium
CCTTTCACCAGTGAGGGATTGAAGTCTGCTTCGCTGGTGTCGTCGGCGGAGAGCGCGCCAAACTCGGTGTTCCAGTCTTTGAGTACGTCGGCCAGCGCGGTGGCCTGCTCGTGCAGCGCCAACAGCTCTTCTTTGCCGCCTTTAGCACCCATGTACATTTTGATGGCGCGCCCCCTAGCCACGAGAGCGTGGTTGGGGTGCTGCATTTTGTAAACTTCCAGCTTCCAGCGCACACCGTGCACCATGCTGCGGTAGAACATCAGTTTGGTGTTGAGGCTGATGCCGCCGATTTCATCCAGTTTGCCGAAAATAGAAAAATCTGTGCCGAACAGAGAAATCTCTTTGCTGGCGCGATCACCCGCTACTGTGGCATTGCGTTTGCCTTCGGCGAGTATGGCTAAATCGCCAAACAACTCGCCTGGGGTGATGAAGTTGATGGGGTGAGCCGCTTCGCTGGCATCATCTGCGTAGACCGCCAGTTTTCCCTTCAGCACGAAATACATCCAAGTATCCACGCTACCTTTTTTCATCACCACTTCGCCTGGCTCCAGCTCCACGATGCGCGAATGGCGCAGCAGAATGTCGTACTGCCAAGGCTCGGATTTGGATACATCGCGATAGAAAGGAATGCTGGCCAGCAGCTTATCTACTTTGTCGCGCGGTAGGCTGTTGATGGGTTTGATTTGCATGATGGGTGTATCGATACCGCTGCTGAGTGACGCCGCTTCCAGTGTACACCAGCGCTATCGTTTTTGAATCGCGCCGAATGAAATATCCAGTGCGGGCGAGTTGTTTATTGCAAATCTTGCAGCGGGTTGCAGTCAGTTGGCGGTTGAAAATGTGCATCGATGTAGGTGCTGGGCACGTCAGCGATGCTGCGATATTGCCAGCGCGGTTGTTTGTCTTTATCCACCAAATGTGCGCGCACACCTTCGGGGAAGTCCGGGTTTTTGCTGCATTGCACCGACAGCCCCCATTCCATGCGGAATATGTCTGCCAGTGACAGGGTGCACCCACGCCTCAGTTGTTGTTCGACGAGATGTGCGGTCACAGGGCAGCCGTGCGCGAGATTGTGCAGGGCAGTGTGAAACCACGGTTCAGTGATAGCTAAGGCAGGCAGCGTTGATACCGCCGTGTGCAAATCGCTGCAAGCGGCGCGAATGCGTTCGCTGTATTGCGTGAGGCAGGGTTCGATCTGCGCAGTAGGTAGGGTTTGTAAAGCGGCAGAGAGTTGCGCGTGGTGGCTGGCGGTGTCCTTCGACCATGCAACGCCTGCCAGCAGTGCAGGCAGTTGCTCGGCCGCAGCGTCGTCTGCCAAGATCTGCGCCATGCCGAG
>CAZHQZ010000005.1:1436-23608 GCA_964534675.1 uncultured Pseudomonadales bacterium
GTGCAGGCAGTTGCTCGGCCGCAGCGTCGTCTGCCAAGATCTGCGCCATGCCGAGCGCTAGGGCATCCGCCGCGTTCCACTCGCAGCCGGTGATCCCCAGAAACAGACCCAAGCCTTGCGGCAGTTGATTGAGAAAATGGCTGGCACCGACGTCGGGGTAGAGGCCGATATTGATTTCTGGCATCGCCATGCGCGTAGAAGGGGTGACTACGCGGTGTGAGCCACCCATGAACAAACCCAGCCCGCCGCCCATCACAATGCCGTGCCCCCACACCACCACCGGCTTGGGGTAACGGTGCAGAGCGTAGTCGAGGCGGTACTCCTGCTCAAAGAAACGCGCGCAGTAATCAGTGCCGTCGAGTATGCCTTGGCGCATCTGCCGCACATCACCGCCCGCGCAGAAGGCGCGCCCTTCGCCGTGTAGCACCACGCAGGCAATATCGCGCCGCTCTGCCCACTGCTTCAATTGCAGCAGTGCAGTGCGCGCCATGTCCAGCGTGAGTGCGTTCAGCGTGCGCGGTTGTGCCAGAGTGAGCCAGCCGATAGCGAAGCCGTTGAGCAGTGTTTGTTCGTGTGCAGCGATCATGTGTGATGGTGTGAGTGTGAGTGCGTGGCTACAATAGCACTTTGCTCGCCAACGACGGATGTACCATGAACTTTATCAAGCGCACTCAGCAACTGTTTCTGCATTTTTCTCTCGCTATTGTTTTCATGGCTGTTAATAACGCGATGGCGGCGGAGCCTGTGCCTGCGCCACCTGAGTTGAATGCAAAAGCATGGGTGTTGATGGATGCTGCCAGTGGCACGGTGTTGTTGGAACACAATGCGGATGAGCGCATTCCGCCTGCTAGTTTGACCAAGTTGATGACCAGTTATGTGTTGTCAGCGGAAGTGGATTCTGGTCGCGTCCACAATGAAGACATCGTGCCGGTCAGCCCGCGCGCGTGGGCGCAGAGCCCAGAGTTTGATGCCAAGAAAAACGGCTCATCGCTGATGTTTATTGAACCCAACAAACCCGTGACACTGTTGGAATTGCATCGCGGCATTATTATTTCTTCCGGCAACGATGCCACGGTTGCGGTAGCAGAATATTTGGCTGGCACCGAGAGTGCGTTTGTGGATTTGATGAATCAGTACGCTAAAAAATTGGGTTTGACCAACACGCACTACGTCAACACGCACGGCTTGGATACGCCAGATCATTATTCTTCAGCGCGTGATTTGGCCATACTGTCAATCTATATCGTTAAAACCAAAGATTATCATCTGCACAAAGAAAAAGAATTTACTTACAACGGCATCAAGCAGCAGAACCGCAACGGTTTATTGTGGAAAGATCCTTCCGTTGATGGATTAAAAACAGGACATACCGATGGCTGTGGATTCTGTTTGGTGGCTTCCGCCAAGCGCGGTGACACGCGTTTGATTTCGGTAGTGATCGGCGCACCGAGCATCAAAGATCGTGAAGGTGATTCCGAGGTATTGCTCAACTACGGCTTTCGTTTTTTCCAAGCCGTAAATTTGTATGCAGCGGATGCAGTGCTCGGCATGCCACGCGTATGGGAAGGCACAACGGATAAGGTGACTGCTGTGCCAGCCAGTGAGGTGGCGTTGATTGTGCCGCGCAATGTGGCATCCAGTTTGACGCACGAAGTCACGATAAATAGCCCTTTGATTGCACCAATTTCAGCAGGGCAAAAAATCGGGCAGATCGTGGTAAAAAATGGTGACACCGTGTTGAAAACCGTGGATGTAGTAGCCAAAGAAGAGGTGCAGCGCACAGGATTCTTTGGCGCGCTGTGGGATAAATTGGTGCGCTTTTTTAGCGGCCTGTTTGGCAAACCGGTGTGAGCTGTGACGACTGCGCCAGAGCCACCTAAAATTGAATTTCCCTGCCGCTATCCCATCAAAGTGATGGGCGTGGCGGGCGACGAGTTTCGCAGCGCCACGGTCAACATTTTTGAAAAACACGCCGGCGTTATTACAGAAACCGACATCAGTATTCGCGCCAGCAACGGCGGCAATTATGAAGCCTTGACCATCACGATTACGGCGCAAGGCATTGAGCAACTGCAAGCGATTTTTGCCGATCTCAAACAGCACCCACTGGTGCGTATGGTGTTGTAGAGCTGTGGCGATTGCATCATGGCTGCGTTGATCGTCCGCCGTTTTAACGAGCAGCAAGATTATGTTGCTACATGGCGGCGCATGCAGCAGTTTACGGTAGCACGCGAAATAAGTACCGCAGATGAAATTTGGTTGCTGGAACATCACTCGGTTTACACGCAAGGTTTGGCAGGAAAAGCAGAACATGTGTTGTGTGCGGGCGATGTGCCTGTGGTGCAAACGGATCGCGGCGGACAAGTGACTTGGCACGGGCCAGGTCAGTTGATGATTTACACCCTGCTCGATGTGCGCCGTTTACAGTGGGGTGCTAGACATTTGGTGAGTGTGTTGGAAAATACTTTGATCGCTTGGTTGGGTAAACAAGGCATCACGGCATTTGCACAAAGTGCTGCACCAGGCGTGTATGTGCGCAGCAGCAATGGTGCGGTAGAAAAAATAGCAGCGCTCGGTTTGCGTATCACAAAAAAAGGTTGTTATCACGGCGTGGCGTTGAATATTGCTAATGAGCTTGCACCGTTTGCAGGTATTAACCCCTGCGGCGCGGCGGGTCAGCGCGTCACCAAATTGGAGCAGTGGCTTTCACCGTTGCCAGTGCGCACCGAAATAGAAAAAACATTGGTAACCTGTTTTGCTGATGCGCTGCAAAGTTCATCCGTTGTGTGGCAAACAAGTGTATGGCAAACGAGTTGAGTGAAAAGATGACGGAATTGCCGCGACATTTATCGGTGGGGAAAAAATTGCGCGATGCAGAAAAAGTGCGTCATGCCGCAGAAAATTTGATCGCCAGCGATAACTTGCAACGCAAGCCGCCGTGGATACGCGCGCGCATTCCTTCGGGAGCGGCTGTGCAGCGTGTGCGCACTATTTTGCGCGATAGAAAATTGGCGACAGTGTGTGAAGAAGCGGCTTGCCCCAATTTGGGCGAGTGTTTTCACAGCGGCACAGCCACTTTCATGATTATGGGTGAAATTTGCACGCGGCGCTGTCCATTTTGCGATGTGGCACACGGTCGCCCGCTGCCCTTGGATGCAGAGGAGCCGCAGCGTTTGGCAGAAGCCATTGCTGAATTGGGTTTGCGCTATGTGGTGATTACATCGGTTGATCGCGATGATTTGCCCGATGGCGGCGCTGCCCATTTTGCCGACTGCATACGCGAAGTGCGTCGCCGCAGCCCGTCTATTACGGTGGAAACCTTAGTGCCGGATTTCCGCAATCAATTGGAGCTGGCATTGCCCATCCTCGCGCAGCAGCCACCGGATGTGCTCAATCACAATTTAGAAACCGTGCCGCGTTTGTATAAAACCACACGCCCTGGCGCGATTTATCAGCATTCGTTGCAACTGCTGCAACAATTTAGGCAGCGACAGCCATCTGTGCCGACCAAATCGGGCTTGATGTTGGGCTTGGGTGAAACGCAGGAAGAAGTGGAGCAAGTGCTGCGAGATTTGCGCGCGCATGAGGTGTCAATGCTGACGTTGGGGCAGTATTTGCAGCCCAGCAAAGCGCATTTGCCTGTGCAGCGTTTTGTACAGCCTAGTGAGTTCGACGAATTAGCGCAGTTGGCATACCGTTTGGGTTTTTCGCAGGTTGCCAGTGGACCGATGGTGCGCTCCTCGTATCACGCCGATCAGCAAGCACATGCGATTTTACAATCTGTTTAAATGTCATTGATGTAGTCAAAAGAGGAATATCAGACAGATGAAAAAAACAGTTTTTATTTTGATGGCGTTGGCAATGGCGCTTGGCGCATGTGGAGCGCAGGCGGAGGTTGTCGTGATTGCGAACAAAAGCGTTTCGGTTACGTCGATTACTGAGCAGCAGGCGGCAGCTATTTTTCTCAGTCAGTTGGATGTGCTGGATGATGGCACGCAATTAATTCCTATCGACCAACAAGATACGCAAGCCGCGCGCGATGAGTTCTATCTTAAAGTGCTGAAAAAAAATGCCTCGCAACTGAACGCCTATTGGTCGCGCATGATTTTTTCTGGCGAAGGGCAGCCGCCTAAAAAAGTGGCCGATGATGCGGCGGTGATGGCGTTGGTGCGCGCCAACCCCAATGTGATTGGCTATGTAAACGCCTCGGCGGTGAATGGCGCAGTTAAAGTGTTGCTAAGAATTCCTTAGTGTGTGGTGAGATTCAGCAAATGCATCATGATGCGGCGAATAGCAAAAGATTCTTCGCTGCGCAGCGCTAAACGCAGTTGATGAATGTGGCTGGCCTGCGCATCCGCTACCGATGGTGGTGTGCTCTCCGCCTCCGCCTGAAAACGAATCGGGCTGCGCGTGGTGAGTAAGCTGAGTGCCTTGTTGGTGAGCACGGCTTGGTCTATCGCTTCTTTGTTAATCACATCCACAAAGCGCAACCATCCAGCATCGGCGAGCCAGATCATGGTGCTGAAACACGCATAATGGCGCTCGCTGTGTAAGCCGTATTCATCGGGTTCATCAGCGCCAGAAATGTCGGCCACATACACGGTGTAAGGGCGTGGAAAAACTTGATACAGCACCGAAAGAATGCGCGCGGCATCTTTATAAAAATCGTCGATATGAATATCGCTCACGCCCGTGTTCCCAGTAATTTATTGCCGATAGCTTTGAATGAAATCAGCAAACTGCTCGATCGCGTATTTCAAATCATCGGTACGCGGCAGAATCACAATTCTAAAATGTTGTTGATCTATCCAATTAAAGCCAGAGCCCTGCACGATCAGAATTTTTTTCTGGCGCAGTAAATCCAATGCCAGTTGTTGATCGTCTTTAATGGGATAAATCGCCGGATCAAGGCGCGGAAACATATACAGCGCGCCCATCGGTTTAACGCAGCTCACGCCGGGGATGTCGTTGAGCATTTTCCAAGCGATGTCGCGCTGTTCGCGCAAACGCCCACCGTCTTGTGTGTATTCATGGATGCTTTGATAGCCGCCCAGCGCGGTTTGAATGGCAAATTGTGCAGGCACGTTGGCGCAGAGGCGCATGGACGACAGCATGTCCAAGCCTTCAATGTAATCGCGCGCGATACTTTTGTTGCCGCTCAAAATCATCCAACCGGAGCGAAAACCGGCCAAACGATACGTTTTGGAAAGGCCGTTAAACGTGACGCACAACACATCGGTAGCCAGTGTAGCCATCGGTGTGTGTTTGGCATCTTCGTACAAAATTTTGTCGTAGATTTCATCGGCGAAAATAATCAAACCGTGTTCGCGTGCGAGATCAACAATTTGTTGCAAAATTGCAGGGTCGTACACCACGCCAGTGGGGTTGTTGGGGTTGATAACAACAATCGCGCGCGTTTTGGCGGTGATTTTGCTGCGGATGTCGGAGATGTCTGGATTCCAACCGTTATTTTCATCGCACAAATAATGCACGGGTGTGCCGCCGGCCAGCGAGGTGGAGGCGGTCCACAATGGATAGTCCGGCGCGGGGATCAATATTTCATCACCGTTATCGCACAGACCTTGCAATGCCATGGCGATCAATTCGCTTACGCCGTTGCCGAGATAAATATCGTTAATTTGCACGCCGGCGATGCCCAAGCGCTGCGTTTCGTGCATCACCGCTTTGCGCGCAGCAAACATGCCTTTGGATTCGCTGTAGCCCTCGGCTTGCGGCAAGTTGTACACCACGTCTTTGAGAATTTCGTCAGGTGCCATCAACCCAAACGGTGCAGGATTGCCGATGTTGAGTTTGAGGATGCGCTGACCGGCCTCCTCCATGCGGTAGGCTTCCTCCAACACGGGGCCGCGGATGTCGTAGCACACGCCTTCGAGTTTTTTGGATTTGCGGATATTTTTCATAAAATGCCCTGTTCACATTGCGGTAGTGCAATGCGGTGTGTAAAGGTGGTCGAGTATTATACGATGCCGAACAGATAGCAATTTAACAGGAAGCCTCAGGCTCATAGATGGAGAGTGTTATGGATAAAAAAATAAACAAACAGCTTGGAATGTTGGTGGGCGTGTTCTCTTGCGCAGCGGTGGCGTTGAGTCAGCACGCTGTTGCAGCAGAGCGCGTGAGCTTGCAGGGCGTGGACCCCTCGGTAGTGCAGTCGCTGACAGGTGTGGCGGCGCAAGTATCGGGCGCAGGTGTACCGGTGCCCGCTTTGCAGCAGGCACTGGCATTAGATCCGCGCAACAGTTTTCAAGTGCTGCGCAAAAATCGCGACATAGCAGGTAAAACACATACGCGCTTTGAGCAAAAGTTTCACGGTATTCCTGTGTATGGCGAGCAAGTGATTGTGCACGACGATGCACAGGGCAAAACGCAGTCACTGACCGGTGTGGCAGTTGATGGGATTGAGAACGATATTTCTGATGACGATGCCGCCGTGCAACAATTTTCCAGCCAAGCGGCGCTGGCAAAAGCGAAAAAAAATGTCAGTCGTTATCTCGCGGTGAGCGATGGCGTTACACCTGAGTTTCGCAATGAAAAAATCCAATTGGTCATTTATTTGGACGCGCAACAGACTGCGCATGATGCGTGGTACATCAGTTATGTGGCAGAGGCCAAAGGCGCAGCACCGGCGCGCCCGTATTTTATTTTGGATGCTGATGACGGCCGCACACTGAAAACGTGGAATGGTATGGCTTATGACGCAGTTGGTACGGGGCCTGGCGGCAATGAGAAAAGTGGACTGATTGAATACGGCTCCAATGGCGTGCCTTTTTTGGACGTGATGCAGTCTACTGGCATTTGCACTATGCAAACGCCGGAGGTGAAGACAGTCAACTTGGGTGGCGGTATTGGCAGTTATTCCACGGCGTACAGTTATCCCTGCCCGCGCAATACCTTTCAGTCGATCAATGGTGGCTATGCGCCGCTTAATGATGCGCATTTTTATGCGATGAAAACCAATGCCATGTATGAAAGCTATGTGGGCACCACGCCGCTGAGTGGTATGTTTATTTTGCGCGTGCATTACGATTCTAGTTATGAAAACGCGTTTTGGGACGGTACTTACACCAATTTTGGCGATGGCGATACGAAGTTTTATCCACTCTCCACTTCCTTGAACGTGGTAGCGCATGAATCATCACACGGCACTACAGAGCAAAACTCTGGTTTGGAATATGTAGGGCAAAGCGGCGGCATCAATGAAGCGTATTCCGATATTGCCGGCGAAGCGGCGGAATATTTTGTGACAGGGCAAGTCGATTGGTTGGTGGGCGCAGATGTGGTGAAAGGCAAAACCAAGGCCTTGCGTTATTTTGCAGATCCGCGCAAAGACAAATACTCCATTCGCAGTGCGGCAGATTATTACGATGGCATAGACGTGCATCATTCCAGCGGTGTGTTTAATCGCGCCTTTTATTTGTTGGCGAATACGCCAGGTTGGAGCGTCGATAAAGCCTTCAAAGTTTTTTATTTCGCCAATGCTAACTATTGGACGCCCTTATCCAATTATGTGGATGCCGCTTGCGGGGTTATCAGTGCGGCAGATGATTTGACTTACAACACAGCAGAAGTGAATACAGCGTTTCAAACGGTAGGTGTTAATTGTCCTGTGCCAGTGCTGGATACCGATGGCGATCACATGGATGACAACTGGGAAACGGCGCACGGCTTGAATGTCGGCGCTAATGATTCTGCGGGCGATGCCGACGGTGATGGTTTATCAAACTTGCAAGAGTTTATTGCAGATACAAATCCGCAATTGGTAGACACAGACAATGACGGCGTGAGCGATGTGTACGACCCTAAACCGACGGATGGAAATTGGCTCAACTTGGTTTCTGAAAGTACAGTTTTTGCGAAGGATGATGCAAAAGGTGCGCAAGCGGGATTCTCTGTTGCGGCGGGTGATTTTGACGGCGATGGTTTTGCGGACACTCTGATTGGCGCGCCGTACTACGATTACCGCTATGGTAAAAGTCGTTATGCCGATATTGGTTTTGCTGTGGTCGTGTCGGGTAAAACCGGCAAAGCGTTGTGGCTCAACATCGGTAATTGCAAAGGGCAGTTGTACGGTTGGTCTGTTGCGAATGCGAGTGACGTGGATGGCGATGGCAATGACGATTTTATTATTGGCAGCCCTGGCACTGTTTTTTCAAACGTGCTGTACAGTTTCTTGAAAAAAGCAGGACGTGTTGATGTTTATAGTCTGACTGATGTCTATAGCAATGGCGTGCCTTTTGCGATGAGCGCCTTGCAAGGAAATAATCCCAATGACCGTTTGGGTTTTTCTGTCACCGGTGTGGGCAACGCAGGTGCAAGTTCTGCGAATGATGTGGCAGTGGGCATCCCTGGCTTTAACAAAAACACAGGCGGTGTGTATATCTGGCAGCCATCCACGAACACGGCGGTGAATTCCTATTACGGCGAAGCAGTAAACGATAATTTTGGCGCGGCGATTGCTGGCGTGGGTGATATGACGGGCGATGGCCTTGGGGATTTAGCTATTGGTGCGCCGCTGTCTGATCGCGGCGGCAAAGATGCAGGCACTGTCTATATCGCAACGCCGGTCAATGGTGGTTATCACACGCAAATTATTACTGGCACGGTCGGTTCACATCTCGGTGCCAGCGTAGTCGGCGGTGGTGATATTGATGGCGATGGCAAGCCCGATTTTGTGGTTGGTGCGCCGTATGCCAATAAAAAAGCCGGTGCTGTTTCTGTGTGGTTAGGCACAGGTAACACATCTTCGCTGGGGCAGGGTTTTTCTGTGTCGGGAACGCAAATGGGCGGCTTGATGGGGGCTGCTCTTGCCGTGGTGAGTGATATGAATGCCGATGGCAGTAGCGAAGTGCTGGTGGGTTCACCCGGTATGAACTCATCGGTTACAGCAGAAAAAGCAGCAGGGCATGTGCAGTTATTTTCAGGAGCGGATGGCACAGAAGTGTGGTTTACAGACGGCGCAGCAGCTAAAGACAATTTAGGTTCTGCTGTGGCGAGCGGCGACATCAATGGTGATGGCATAGCTGATTTAATTGTCGGTGCGCGCATGAGTAGCGCAGTGGGCGGCACTGACGGCAAGCCGAAAATATTAAAAACGGCAGGCTCGGTTTCCATGTTTAACGGCAACGCAGTCGCATTTTGATGTGGCAAAAAACATGGCGCAGACAGCTAGGGATGGCCGCCTGTGCAGTGTTACGGTATTTATATCTCGATAATGGCAGGTGTTATTTTTTTGATGTTGTTGCTGTGGTCTTTGCTAGGCAGGGGATTTTTCCATGAACGACGAACAATTAACGCCTGAACAATTTCATATCTGTCGTGAAAAAGGCACCGAGCGCGCTTTCACAGGCAAGTATTGGGATTGCAAAGACGACGGTATTTATTGCTGTGTGTGTTGTGGGCAACCATTATTTGATAGCGCAACCAAATACGATTCCGGCAGTGGATGGCCGAGTTATTGGCAGCCGTTGATCGCGAATGCGGTGACAGAACACCGCGACACCGCACACGGCATGCTGCGCACAGAAGTGGTGTGCAGTGCTTGCGCGGCGCATTTGGGGCATGTGTTTCCCGATGGTCCTGCGCCCACGGGTTTGCGTTACTGTATCAACTCGGCATCGCTACATTTGCGTGACAGATAGGAGGTTTTATGACGACGGCATTTGATTTTTCTGCACCGGCAATTGACGGCAAGCCCGTGGATTTGTCTATCTATCGCGGCAAGGTGTTGTTGATTGTGAACACCGCGAGCAAATGTGGTTTCACGCCGCAGTACAAAGGCTTACAGACATTGTTTGAGCAGTACACTGAGCGCGGCTTGGTGGTGCTGGGCTTCCCCTGCGATCAATTCGGGCACCAAGAGCCGGGCGCAGAAGCGGAGATCAACAGTTTTTGTGAGCTGAACTTCGGTGTCTCTTTTCCGCTGTTTGCCAAAATTGAAGTCAATGGCAAAGACGCACATCCGCTGTTCGCGCATTTGAAAGCGGCAGCCCCAGGGCTGTTGGGTAGCGAGGGCGTTAAGTGGAACTTCACCAAGTTTTTGGTGGATAGAGAAGGGCGCACCGTAGCTCGCTACGCACCCGCCACCACGCCGGCGGCCATCGCCAAGGATATTGAAAAGCTGCTGTAGGCTCCGGCATTCGGGTTTACAATGCGCGCCGTTTCGCGCAATACAGATAGAGGTGGTGTGATGGCAGCGGCAAAAGGCAGCAAAACTGTGAAAAGCTCGGCTAAAAAGGGCGATAAATCCGGCATCAAGAAAGTGGTACTGGCGTACTCCGGTGGCTTGGATACCTCCATCATCCTCAAGTGGTTGCAGCAGGAGTATGGCTGCGAGGTAGTGACGTTCACGGCGGATATTGGTCAAGGTGAAGAGCTGGAGCCAGCGCGTGAAAAAGCCAAAGCCATGGGCATCAAACAAATTTATATCGACGATTTGCGCGAAGAGTTTGTGCGCGATTTTGTGTTCCCCATGTTTCGCGCGAATGCGATTTATGAAGGCGAATATTTGCTCGGCACCTCGATTGCGCGCCCGTTAATCGCCAAACGTTTGATTGAAATTGCCAATGAAACGGGTGCGGATGCGATTTCACACGGCGCAACCGGCAAGGGCAACGATCAAGTGCGTTTTGAATTGGGTGCGTATGCCTTGAAGCCGGGCGTGAAAGTGATTGCACCGTGGCGCGAGTGGAATCTCACCTCGCGTGAAACGCTGATGGCTTACGCCAAAAAACACAAAATTCCTGTCGATTTTGCCAAAGCAGGTAAAAAATCACCGTATTCGATGGATGCCAATTTGCTGCACATTTCTTATGAGGGCGGCGGTTTGGAAGACCCGTGGTGGGAGCCGGAAGAAGATATGTGGCGCTGGACAGTGTCACCGGAAAAAGCGCCCGATCAACCGGAGTACATCGAACTCACCTACAAAAAAGGCGACATCGTTGCCATCAACGGCAAAAAATTATCGCCGGCAAAAGTGTTGGCGCAGTTGAATGCGCTGGGCGGCAAGCACGGTATTGGTCGTTTGGATTTGGTAGAAAACCGTTATGTGGGCATGAAGTCGCGCGGCGCGTATGAAACCCCGGGCGGCACGATCATGTTGCGCGCTCACCGCGCGATTGAATCCATCACCTTGGATCGTGAAGTCGCGCATTTGAAAGATGAATTGATGCCGCGCTACGCCTCGCTGGTGTATACCGGTTACTGGTGGAGCCCCGAGCGTTTGATGCTGCAAACGATGATTGACGAATCACAACAATTCGTGAACGGCGTGGTGCGCATCAAATTGTACAAAGGCAATGTGATTGTGGCCGGTCGTCAATCCGACGATTCCATTTTTGATGCAACTATCGCCACATTTGAAGATGACGGCGGCGCGTACAACCAAAAAGATGCCGAAGGTTTTATCAAACTGAATGCGCTGCGTATGCGTATTCAGGCGCTGAAAGGGCGCAAACTGCGTTAATCAGCTTTCATCCACCAACGCCGCAATCGCAGCAAGCGCTTCTGGGTCTTGTTCTTTCAGTTTGCTGGCGATGGCGTGCTGAAAGAAATAGCGAAAGTCTGGGCTTTCTTGCGCGCTGTACAAGTTGTCTGCGCCGGGTAAGACTGGCGTTTGATACGGTTTGCTGCCATCCACCAACATCGCATGAATTTCACCGTTGCATTGCAACTGCCAACTGATGACTTCGGTGAGCAACAAGGTGTTGGGTTGTTGTGAGGCGAGTACAGCGTGCGTGCCGATGTTGTCGGGAATTTCTTGCACCACTTCGCGCTCGTGTTGGCAGTGAAATTGGTAATAGCTGGCGCTGGTTTCCAGTTCAATAATTTTGTGTTCCGGCGCATCAAAAAAGATTTCGTCGATGCCCGGATCGTAATAGCCCTCGAAATGTCCTTCCAGCGGATCTTCAATTTCGGGGCAGGGCACAATGCCTTTCATCCACGGCACTAAACCCACCACATCGCCGTTTTCGCGCAGCGCCCAACACAAGACGCGCAAGGAAAAATATTTCCCCGGATGGGAGCTGTTGCTGTAGAGCATTTCCAGCCCGTCCAATTCGGGTGCGAGGCGGATGAAGGTGGACTGCGCGGATTGGCGGCGCGCTTTGCGGGCGAGGAAGTCGATGACGTTACTGGCGGTGCCGGTATCAGGTCGGTCGTGTTCGTTCATGACTGCCTCCGGGGTGGATAAACATTCGGGTGACTGCGTAACCAGCTGCAGCCCTGTAAACTGTGTTCCACTGGTTTCACAGTACCGGTTCTTGCTGAAAACCACAATACTTGCCGCTACTGAGTTGTACAAACCACTTCATGTTGTCTTTTGCGCAAACTTCAAGCCCCACCTCAGCAGCTATCGAGCGCGTTTTCAATGCGCTGTTTGCCGAGCGGTTGAATACTGTGCTGATCGGCGGAGCAGCCGAGCCTTTTTACCGTCCGGCTGATGACGAAGATGCGCGCCATCGTATTTTTTATCGCGAAGATTTCGCCTCCAGCAGCTTGCACGAAGTGGCGCATTGGATGGTGGCCGGTGAGGCGCGTCGATTACTGCCGGATTGGGGTTATTGGTATGCGCCCGATGGTCGCAATGCGGAACAACAACAAGTTTTTGAACAAATGGAAGTAAAACCGCAAGCACTGGAGTGGTTGTTGCACATCGCGTGCGGGCTGCATTTTCGCGTGAGTTTGGATAATTTGAGCGAGGGCGCGGGTGATGGCGGCGCATTCAAAGATCGGGTCTACAAACAGGCTTGCCACTACATACGCAACGGTGTGCATGAGCGCATGCAAAGTTTTTATCAAGCATTGGCGGAAGCTTTTTCTGGTGCGAGCGCGCTGCAAGATTTGGTTTTATCGCGCGCGGCTTTGGATTGATTCTATTGGGATGGTGTGATGAAAATTGTCGCGGATGAAAACATTGCCTACGCCAAACATTTTTTCGCTGAGTTGGGTGATCTGGTGTTGCTGGCGGGGCGCAGTATTACAGCGGCGGATGTGCGTGATGCGGATGTATTGTTGGTGCGTTCGGTAACGCTAGTTAATCGCTCTTTGCTAGAAAATAGTGCAGTGAAATTTGTTGGCAGTTGCACCATAGGCACGGATCACGTCGATCAAAATTATTTAACGGAAGCAGGTATTTATTTTGCTTTTGCGCCGGGCTGCAATGCGCAAGCGGTGGTGGAATATGTGTGGGCAGCGCTGCAAGGTTTGTCTGTTGATGTAACCACTGCGCGCGTGGGCGTGGTGGGCTGCGGCAATGTCGGCGGTCGCCTGTTGCGCGCTTTGCGCAATAAAAAAGTGAATGCAGTTGGCAATGATCCGTTTTTATCGCACGCCGATTTTCCTCTGGTGAACTTGGATGCCATCATGCAGTGCGATGTGATTTGCCTGCACACACCGCTCACCAAAACTGGCGCGCATCCAACCATCCATTTATTCGATCAATCACGCATCCATCAGTTAAAAGCGGGAGCTGTGCTGCTGAATGCAGGGCGCGGTGCGGTGATTGATAACGCAGCGTTATTGCAGCGATTGGAGCAGCAACAAGATTTGCAAGTAGTGTTGGATGTGTGGGAAAACGAGCCGGCGATTAACGGCGATTTGCTGGCGCAAGTGGCTATCGGTACGCCGCATATCGCCGGTTACAGCGCGGAAGGAAAATTGCGCGGCACAGAAATGATGTATGAGGCGCTGTGTGCTTTTTTACAGCAGCCGCAGCGTGTTGCACCCGTGGCGTTGACGGGCGTTGTCGAGCCCTATGACATCTTCGCCGACGATGCCGCGCTGCGTGAGCAATTCCCTGTGGATGGCGCGCTGGCGTTTGACCGCTTACGCAAGTTTTATCAGCCACGCCGAGAATGCGGTATTTGAAAGGTTTTTGATTGCGAAACCTAAAATGGCTGGCTAGAGTAGCGCCGCTTTGGTTTTTGCCTGTGTGTCTATGACCCCTTTGCAGCGCTATCAACAGGATTTACAGCGACCGGATTTTGTCGCCGATGCCGCCCAGAAAAAGGCGGTCGAGCATTTGCAGCGCCTGCACGACGAACTGATGGCGAGCCGCAAAGACAACCGCGTGTTCAGCCGGCTGTTGCGCCGCCATCACAAACCTTGTCGCGGTTTGTATTTTTGGGGTGGCGTGGGGCGCGGCAAAACCTATTTGATGGACACCTTCTTTGAGTCGCTGCCGTTTGAGAAAAAAATGCGCCTGCATTTCCATCGCTTTATGCGGCGCGTGCATCAAGAAATTCGCAGTTTGAAAGAGCAAGAAAATCCGTTGGAAATCGTGGCGGATCGCTTGGCAAAAGAAGCGCGCGTACTGTGCTTTGACGAGTTTTTTGTCTCCGATATTGCCGACGCCATGATTCTCGGCAGCTTGATGGAAAAGTTGTTTGCACGCGGCGTGAGTTTGGTGGCGACCTCCAATATCGTGCCGGATCGCCTGTACGAAAACGGCTTGCAACGCGAACGTTTTTTACCGGCGATTGCGGTGTTGAAAGCGCACGTCGATGTATTGAATGTGGACGGCGGCACCGATTACCGCCTGCGCACCTTGGAGCAAGCTGAGTTGTACCACTGGCCACTCGATGCCTCTGCTGATGCAACACTGGCACAAAGTTTTGCTGCGCTGACCCCTGTGCCCGCCAGCGACAACGTGGCGCTGGAAGTGGAGGGGCGCACGATCACCGCGCGCAAAGTGGCCGATGGTGTGGCGTGGTTTGATTTTGCTGCCCTGTGCGATGGGCCGCGTTCGCAGAACGATTACATCGAGCTGGCCTGCGAGTACCACACGGTGTTGTTATCTAACATTCCTGCCCTGCACAAAGGCATCGACGATCAAGTGCGCCGCTTCATCAACTTGGTGGACGAGTTCTACGACCGCAATGTGAAGCTGGTTATTTCTGCCGAAAAACCACTGGAGTCGCTCTACAGCGGCGGCCGTCTCACCTTTGAGTTTCAGCGCACGCAGAGCCGTTTGCTGGAGATGCAATCGCACGAGTATCTGGCGCGTGAACACCGTCCGTGAGCTGGGCGTTCATTGTCTGAAAAGCCCCTTTCTGGTAGGCTGACATCCCGTCTTTGGGGTGATTTGCGCCGTTGTTTTTCCCTATCGCGCAGCGCCCAGTCAAAACAATCGATTATCAAATAGCGCATCCAATCACCGTGTAAGTGATTGGCAGGCAAGGGTTTTTTATGACGCGTTTTATTTTTGTCACAGGCGGTGTGGTGTCTTCTCTCGGCAAGGGGATCGCTTCCGCATCACTGGGTGCCATCCTCGAAGCGCGCGGCTTCAAGGTGACTATCATGAAGCTGGATCCGTACCTGAACGTGGATCCGGGCACCATGAGCCCGTTTCAGCACGGCGAGGTGTATGTCACTGAAGACGGTGCCGAGACCGATCTCGATCTCGGTCACTACGAACGTTTTCTGCGCACTCGCATGAGCCAGCGCAACAACTTCACTACCGGCCGCGTGTACGAGACGATTTTGCGCAAAGAGCGGCGTGGTGATTACCTCGGCGGCACGGTGCAAGTCATTCCGCATGTGACGGACGAAATCAAACGCCGCGTGCTGGAAGGCGCGGGCGATGCCGACATCGCGCTGGTAGAAATTGGCGGCACGGTGGGCGACATTGAATCGCAACCGTTTTTAGAAGCCGTGCGCCAGTTGCGCGTGGAGTTGGGCAATAACCGCTCGCTGCTGATGCATCTCACCTTGGTGCCTTACATCGCCACTGCCGGTGAAGTAAAAACCAAACCCACGCAGCACTCGGTAAAAGAATTGCGCTCTATCGGCTTGCAGCCGGATATTTTGCTGTGCCGCTCTGAAATTGATGTAGACGAAGATTCGCGCCGCAAAATTGCGTTGTTCACCAATGTGGAGTTTCGCGCAGTGGTGGCGCTGCCGGATGCGAATACGATTTACGCCATTCCGCGCCTGCTGCATGAGCGCTGCTTGGATGACATCGTGGTGGAGAAATTGCATTTGCAGGGCAAGCTGTGCGATCTCGGCGAATGGGATCGCGTGGTTGAAGGTTTAATGAATCCGCAACATGCCGTCACCGTGGCGATGGTCGGCAAGTATATGGAATTGCTAGATGCCTACAAATCGTTGAATGAATCATTGATGCACGCCGGTATTCATACAGCGACTAAAGTGACGGTGCGTTATATTGATTCGGAAACGGTTACACCGGAAACGGTGGAAAAATTATTAGGCGATGTTGATGCCATTCTGGTGCCAGGCGGATTTGGTATTCGCGGCGTAGAAGGAAAAATTCTCACGGTTAATTTTGCACGCACGCGCAAAATTCCGTATCTCGGTATTTGTCTCGGCATGCAAGTGGCGGTGATTGAATACGCGCGCAATGTTTTAGGTTTGGCAAAAGCCAACAGCACCGAGTTTGACAGCCATACACCAGATGCAGTGATCGGTTTAATCACCGAATGGAAAGATGCCTCTGGCGCAGTGGAGCAGCGCAATGCCGATTCGGATTTGGGCGGCACCATGCGTTTGGGCGCACAAGTGTGTCATTTGGTGGAAGGCTCGCTGGCGCGCAATATTTACGGCGCGGGACAAATTCGTGAACGCCATCGCCACCGCTACGAAGTCAACAACAACTATGTAGAAAAATTAAAGCAAGCTGGCTTGCGTTTTGGTGGTTTGTCTGAAGATCGCACTTTGGTAGAGATGATCGAAATTCCCGATCATCCGTGGTTTGTCGCCTGCCAGTTCCACCCAGAGTTTACGTCGACACCGCGCGACGGCCATCCGCTGTTCCGCCACTACATTGCAGCAGCGCTGACTTATCAGCAGGGAAAGCAACAATGACAGCGCAAAAAATGGTCAGTTTGTCGGGCATAGAAGTTGCCAACGACAAACCATTTGTGTTGTTCGGCGGCATGAATGTATTGGAGTCTCGCGATTTAGCATTGCAAGTGGCAGAGGCTTACGTCACGGTCACGCAAAAACTCGGCATTCCCTACGTGTTCAAAGCCTCGTTTGATAAAGCCAATCGCTCGTCGATGTTTTCTTTTCGCGGCCCCGGCTTGGATGCGGGCTTAAAGATTTTCGAAGAAATCAAAAAAACATTTAACGTGCCGGTGATTACTGATGTGCACGCGCCGGAGCAGTGTGCGCCAGCCGCCGAAGTGTGCGATGTGATTCAGTTGCCGGCGTTTTTATCGCGTCAAACCGATTTGGTGGTGGCGATGGCGAAAACCAAAGCAGCGATCAATATCAAAAAAGCACAATTTCTCGCGCCGCATGAAATGCAGCATATTTTGAAAAAATGTAACGAAGCGGGCAATGATCGCTTGATGTTGTGTGAGCGCGGTTCAAGCTTTGGCTACAACAATTTGGTGGTGGATATGCTCGGCTTTGGCATCATGAAGCAGATGGGCTATCCGGTGATTTTTGATGTGACGCACAGCCTGCAAATGCCGGGTGGGCGCGCGGATTCTGCGGGCGGTCGCCGTCAGCAAGTGGTGGAATTGGGGCGTGCGGGTATGTCGCAAGGCATTGCCGGTTTGTTTCTGGAAGCACACCCCGATCCCGATAACGCCAAATGCGATGGTCCATGCGCGCTGCCATTAAATAAATTGGAAGCCTTTCTCAGCCAAATGAAAGCTGTGGATGATGTGGTGAAAAGCCTACCCGCGCTCACCATTCTTTAAACAAAGTTAAAAACTGAAAACAAAAATTGAGGAGATCCCCCAATGAGCAACATTATTGATATCAAAGCCTTTGAAGTGTTGGATTCGCGCGGTAACCCCACCGTCATGGCAGAAGTTGTTGTGGAAGGTGGTTTTGTAGGCAGTGCGTGTGCGCCTTCCGGTGCATCAACAGGCTCGCGTGAAGCGCTGGAATTGCGCGACGGCGATAAAGCGCGCTATCTCGGCAAAGGTGTATTGAAGGCGGTCAACAATGTGAATACAACAATTCGCGATTTGTTGCTGGGAAAAAATGCGGCAGAGCAGCGCGCGCTCGACAAAATTATGATCGACGCAGACGGCACGGAGAACAAAGCCAATTTGGGCGCGAATGCTATTCTCGCAGTGTCTTTGGCGGCGGCGAAAGCGGCGGCGGCGGCAAAAAATATTCCGCTGTATCAACACATTGCTGAAATCAACGGTACGCCGAATCAATACAGCATGCCGGTACCGATGATGAATATCATCAACGGCGGTGAACACGCCGATAACAATGTCGACATCCAAGAGTTCATGGTGCAGCCTGTGGGCGCGCCAAATTTTGCCGAAGCACTGCGTTGGGGTGCAGAAATTTTTCATGCGCTAAAAAAAGTTTTGCAGGCTAAAGGTTTGAATACAGCCGTGGGCGATGAAGGTGGTTTTGCGCCGAATTTGTCTTCGAATGCGGAAGCCTTAGCCGTTATCAAAGAAGCGGTGGTCAATGCAGGTTACCAATTAGGTACAGATGTGACCTTGGCTCTGGATTGCGCATCGTCTGAGTTTTACAAAGATGGCAAGTATGTGTTGGCCGGCGAAAACAAAGCGTTTGATTCAGCAGGCTTTGCGGATTATTTGGCTGGTTTGTGCAAGGAGTATCCGATTATTTCCATCGAAGACGGTCAAGACGAAAGCGACTGGGCGGGTTGGAAATTGCAAACTGAAAAACTGGGCGCAAAAGTGCAGTTGGTGGGCGATGATTTGTTTGTCACCAACACGAAAATTTTGCAAGAAGGTATCGAGAAAGGCATCGCCAATTCTATTTTGATTAAATTCAATCAAATCGGTTCGTTGAGTGAAACGCTGGACGCAATTGCAATGGCAAAAAAAGCGGGTTACACCGCCGTAATTTCGCATCGCTCCGGTGAAACCGAAGACAGCACCATTGCTGATCTCGCGGTGGCCACCGCCGCAGGGCAGATCAAAACCGGCTCGCTGTGCCGCTCAGATCGCGTCGCGAAATACAATCGTCTGTTGCGCATTGAAGCGGAATTGGGCGGCAAAGCGCCGTATCGCGGTCGCGCTGAGTTTCGTGCCTGAGAGCGGAGTTGACCCACAATGAAATGGGTCATTTTGGTTTTAGTGCTGCTGCTGGGCTTCCTGCAATACCGCTTGTGGGTTGGCGAAGGCAGTTTGGCGCAAATCGCTGAGCTTAAACGCGATATTGACCAGCAACAAATGGAAAACAATCATTTGCGTTCTCGCAATCAAGCGCTGGCAGCAGAAATTGAGGCACTGAAAAGCGGCAGCAGTGTGGAAGATCGCGCGCGCCGTGACATGGGCATGATTCGCAAAGATGAAACCTTTGTGTTGATTGTCGATGAACAGGAAAAAGCTAAGAATGACAAGCAGCATTGAGCCGCGTTTTTTTGCTGTGATTCCAGCGGCAGGAATGGGCAGCCGTTTTGCAGCGCATGCAGCAAAACAATATATGCCGCTGCTATCGTCCACCGTGCTTGAACGCAGTGCTTCAACATTATTGCAATTAAAAAATTTGCAGCAGTTGGTGATTGCTGTGCATCCCGAAGATCAACGCGCCGCTACCTTACCTTTGTTGCGTGATGTGCGTGTGCGCTTTGTGCATGGAGGTGCCGAGCGCGCCGATTCTGTATTGGCAGCGTTGGAAGCCTTGCAAAATTTTGCTGCAGAAAATGACTGGGTATTGGTGCACGATGCAGCGCGTCCGTGCCTGACGGAAAAATCATTGCGGCGTTTATTGGGTGAACTTGCGCAGGATACCGTGGGCGGTATTTTGGCCGTACCCGCGACAGATACACTGAAACAAGTGACTGGCGGTGTCGTGCAAAACACATTGGATCGCCGTGCAATTTGGCAGGCGCAAACACCGCAGATGTTTCGGTACGGTTTGTTGCTCGCGGCACTGCAAGCTGCGCGTGATAAACAATTGGCAGTCACAGATGAAGCATCAGCAATGGAAGCAGTTTGTCATGTTGTAAAAGTAGTGGAAGGTGCGCGCAGCAATATCAAAATTACTTATCCAGAAGATTTGGCGTTAGCCGCATTTTATTTACAGCAGGAGCAACAAGCATGAGCTTTCGTATCGGGCAGGGCTACGATGTGCATCGCTTTGGCGACGGCGACCATGTGATGTTGTGCGGCGTGGCTGTGCCGCATGAGCAAGGGTTGATTGCACACTCCGATGGCGACGTGGCCTTGCACGCGCTGTGCGATGCTCTGCTCGGTGCATTGGCATTGGGCGACATCGGTCAGCATTTTCCCGACACCGATGCCGCATACAAAGGTGCAGACAGTTGTGCGCTGTTACAACGGGTGTATCAGTTGATTCAAGAAAAAGGTTGGCGTTTGGGAAATGCCGACATCACCATTATTGCGCAGGCGCCAAAAGTATTGCCGTTTCGTGCACAGATGCAACAGCGCGTGGCGCAAGTGATGGCGGTGGCGCTGGATAAAATCAGTGTTAAAGCCACCACCACAGAAAAGCTTGGCTTTGCGGGGCGCAAAGAAGGCATTGCGGCACAAGCGATCGTGCTGCTTGAAAAAAATCTCGCATAGTTATTGTCAATGTTATTTGATCTCGGTTTTCCAACCGCATGGCCTGCGCTGAATGTCAGCGCTGTTTTTCGTCAAAATGCGGAAGATTTTTTTGTCGATGAGCAGCTCGGTTTTGCTTTGTCTGGGCAGGGCGAACACCTGTGCGTGCATATTGAAAAAAACGGACAAAACACTGTGTTTGTGGCCAAGCAATTGGCAGAGTGGGCAGGAATCAAGCAAATGGATGTGGGCTATTGTGGTTTGAAAGATCGTCATGCGGTGACGCGGCAGTGGTTTAGTTTGTATTTAGGAAAGCGCGAAGTGAATACCGCGCAGTTGCATATAGCAGGTTGTACGGTATTGGCTGTGGCTAGACACAACAGCAAGTTGCGCCCTGGTATACATGCGGGCAATGCGTTTGTGATTCGTCTGCGCAATGTGCAGGGTTCGGTAGAGGCTTTGCAGCAGCGTTGGCAGCAGGTGGTTGCGCAGGGTGTGCCCAATTATTTTGGCGAGCAGCGTTTTGGTCGCGGCGGCAGTAACTTGCAACAAGCGACAGCGATGTTGGATCTGCACGCGAAACAGTGGCACGAGCGCAAATATCAATTTGCGGTATCGGCACTGCGCGCGTGGTTGTTCAATCATGTTCTAGCGCAGCGTGTGACGGTTGGTGATTGGCGTGTGTGTGTGGAAGGCGAACCGCAAGATATTCCCACCGCTCCGCTGTGGGGGCGCGGGCGCAATAAAAGCCAAGGCGCACTCGCGCAGCGCGAGCAAAACTTGTTGCAGCCTTATGCGCCGTATTGTGAAAAATTAGAGCACGTCGGTTTGCAGCAAGAGCGACGCGCGCTGTTGTTGCCTATCACCGCTGCGCATTTTCAGTATGAAGAAAATACGGTGGTCTTGCGCTTCACCTTGCCTGTCGGTACATACGCAACAGCCGTTTTGCGCGAGTGCATGCAGTTAATAAATGCGCAGGCCTTGGGTGAACACCCCCTGTGATATATTTGGCGCATGATGCTATGGGTGGTCTTGAGTGAACGAACGTAATTTTGATGGCAGAGGCATGACATCGCGGCGCACGCGCGATCGCCTGATTGAGCGTTTGATGGATCAAGGCATCAGCAACTTTGAAGTCATTAATGCGATACGCGAAACACCGCGCCATATTTTTGTGGATGATGCACTGGCGCATCGCGCTTACGAAGACGATGCGCTGCCTATCGGTTACAACCAAACGTTATCGCAGCCGTACACGGTGGCGCGGATGTCCGAATTGTTGTTGTCGCGTGGCTCGCTCACGCGCGTGTTGGAAATTGGTACGGGCTCTGGTTATCAAACTGCTATCTTGGCGCAGTTAGCAAAAAAAGTTTACAGCATGGAGCGCATTGAGCCGCTGTTGGAAAAAGCCAAACAGCGCATGCGTTTGCTCAAGCACGACAATGTTTTTTTGCGCAATGCAGACGGCGCTATTGGTTGGGAAGAAGCGGGACCTTTCGACGGTATTTTGTCGGCGGCGGCTCCGCTGGAAATTCCACAGCGTTTGTTGCAGCAGTTGGCACTGGGCGGTGTGCTGGTGTCGCCGGTGGGCGGCGATGAGCAGCATTTGGTGATGGTGTATCGCCATGCAGAAACGGGCGAGTATGAACATATCCCCATCGAACCTGCGCGCTTTGTGCC